>JAZNII010000166.1:0-2039 GCA_045577415.1 Eubacteriales bacterium | reverse complement strand
CAAGGGCAGAGTTCTATTTGGACAAGCCAAGGGCGAGAAGATCGCAGGAAATATTGAAATTGCTAAGCAACCTCAGCTCTCACGCCCGACGGAGCGTCCGCAAACGCGAGATGAGTTCTGGCAGATATATGAAAAGAAGGGCGTTAAGCCACTGCTTAAAAAGTACGGCGGATTGAACCGGAATTCGCTTAAAACCGTTTTATATAAACTAAAAAATAAAATATTGAGATGATTTGTGAGGTTGATATGGAACAAAAATTTGAAAGTAAAATTGATATTGCTGTATTAATTCTGTTTTTTAACAGACCAAAAATGTTAAGCAAGGTTTTTGAACAAGTAAAGCAAGCAAGACCCAGCAAACTATATTTATTCCAGGATGGAGCCAGGGAAAATCGTCCTGACGATGTGGAAAATGTGCAAAAATGTCGCGAAGTGGTCGCTGATATTGATTGGGAATGCGAGGTGCATACTAACTACCAAGAAAAAAACAATGGATGTGATCCGTCTGAATATTTGGCTCAAAAGTGGATGTTTGAAACCGAAGAGATGGGAATCATATTAGAAGATGATGATGTTCCTTCCCAAAGCTTCTTCCCTTATTGCAAAGAATTGTTGGAACGATATAAGGACGATCAGCGCATCAATATGGTTTGCGGAATGAATAATCTTGAAACATATGACTCACCGTATGACTACGTGTTTACAACAACAGAAACCATCACGGGTTGGGCGACCTGGAAGCGCATTATTGATGAATGGGTTGATCATGTAGAGTTCTTAGAGAACGAATATTATGTTGAAAAATTTAAAGAGTTCTATAAGGATCAGTTTAACGCAAAAAAGAGATTGAATTTCTACAAAAAGCAAAATGAAGAAGGGGTCGCTTATTATGAGTCGATCTTAAGTACAAACGCAAAGTTGAATAGCCGACTGAATATCGTTCCGTGTAAAAATCTCATTTCCAATATAGGCAATGAAGGAGAGTCAACGCACGGTGCATCAAGTTTGGATGTTTTACCGAGAGGCATTCGTCGTATTTTTAATATGAAAACTTACGAATATGAATTCCCGCTGAAGCACCAAAAGTACGTAATAGAGGACGTAAAATTCAGAAAAAAACTCTACAGAGTAATGGCGGTTGGACATCCGTTCGTGCGTTTGTGGCGTCGTTGTGAGTCTTTTTGGTTGAGATTGACTCACGGACAAGCCAAGCAATTATTTAAATCAATATTTTCAAGAAAAAGATAAAAAGACCAATCAAGTTGCTTTTCACAAACATAACGCTTCTTATCACATAGAGAGGACTGATGTTATTTTCTCTTGGTCGTAAATGTTGCGGGGAAGCATGTTGTTTTACAATGCAATAGTAAGATTGTTATTACAGATATGTAAAAAATCAAAACAAAAAAGGAAATGAAATGAAAGCTTTAATTCTTAACTCCGGACTCGGTCACAGAATGGGAGTGCTTACAAGCGAGCATCCCAAGTGCATGACCGAGATCTCGGCAAAGGATACGATACTTTCCCGTCAGCTTAAATTGATCGCTGATGCGGGTATAAGTGAAGTAGTTATGACTACGGGATATTTCGACGAGGTTTTGGTCAATTACTGCCACTCGTTGGGTCTCCCACTCCATTACACCTTTGTAAATAACCCCATATACGACAAGACAAATTATATTTATTCCATATATTGCGCCAAGGATTGTCTCCGCGACGATGACGTGGTGCTTATGCACGGCGATCTCGTTTTTGAGAGCGAGGTCTTTGACAGAGTGCTTGCGAGTGACGTCAGCTGCATGACCGTCAGTTCCACTCTGCCACTACCCGAAAAGGATTTCAAGGCGGTGATCGGAGAGGGAAGGGTCAAGGCGGTTGGCATTGAATTTTTCACCGACGCGCTGGCGGCTCAGCCTCTTTACAAGCTTTGCAAGAACGATTGGAATATCTGGCTTGACGAGATCTGCGCCTTCTGCGAGAGCGACGACAGAAAATGCTACGCAGAGAACGCCTTCAACAAGGTGTCGGACAAGTGTCTC
>JAZNII010000165.1:0-15925 GCA_045577415.1 Eubacteriales bacterium | reverse complement strand
CCAAGTTCAATTGTGCTACAGGTGTTGATCTCTCGGCTTACCCAGGTCAGACCGTTACCATTGAGTTCTACGCTGAAACATATGACGGTCGATCCATTCTGATTGCCGACTTCATCAACGTTCAGGTTCCCGCGGCACAGTAATTTCGGCTAAAGGCTTAAAACCTTACAAAACAAAATTCCCCACGGGAGAGATCCCGTGGGGTGAAAGAAAGACAAGTTATGATGAAAAAAAGAAAATTTCCTTACGAGGACCCACAATTTCTCAAAATTGAGGTTTTGAACGATATTATCACCGAGAGCGATGGTATTGTCGAGACCGAAACCGAAGATGACGGTTGGGACATGGGCTTTCTTCCTTTCTGATTTGGATTTCAATTTTTTAATTAAGTGCAAAACCTCCCACGGGACTGTCCCGTGGGAGGTTTTTTGCGAACGCATATATCTTTTGAGCGCATATATATTATATTATTGAAGAATTCTGACTCTGATTATGCCATCGATGGCTTTCAGCTTCTCAAGTGAGTCGGCATCTGCTTTTCCCGTCAGGTCGATGATGGTATACGCGACCTCGCCGCGGGATTTGTTCGTCATATTCTCGATGTTAAGTCCTTGCTCCGAGCAGATCGTCGTAATGCTCGAAATGACCGCGGGGATATTTTTATGAAGCACGCAAATTCTTGCGTCGCCGCTTCTGGGCATGCTTATCGCGGGGAAATTCACGCTGTTGCGAATGTTTCCGTTCGCCAGATAATCAGATAGCTCCTGCGCCGCCATTACCGCGCAGTTGTCCTCGCTCTCCTCGGTAGATGCTCCAAGGTGAGGGATAGCGACTATTCCCTTTGTGTTAAGGACTTCCTCTGTGGGGAAATCGGTTACGTATGCCGCAACCTTGCCGCTTTCAAGGGCAACTTTCAGGTCAGCTGCGTTGACGAGGTCGGCTCTCGAAAAATTAAGTATTCTAACGCCGTCCTTCATCTTGGCGATAGTCTCTTTGTTGATCATTCCCTTGGTCTGGGGCGTTGACGGAACGTGGAGCGTGATGTAATCGGACACTGCGTATATATCGTCGTAGGTTGCCGCCTTTGTTACGTTGTGGTTGAGGTTCCAAGCCGCCTCGATCGACATATAGGGGTCACAGCCGACTACGTCCATACGGAGATGAACCGCCGTATTTGCAACCATTCCGCCTATCGCGCCAAGTCCGATAACGCCGAGGGTCTTGCCTGCGACCTCAACGCCCGCAAATTTGCTCTTGCCCTTCTCGACCTGCTTTGCTACGTCCTCGGTAAGCGTTCCCGCCCAGTTAACGCCGCCTATTACGTCTCTCGACGCAAGCATAAGTCCCGCAATAACAAGCTCCTTGACCGCGTTTGCGTTAGCGCCGGGGGTATTGAATACCACAACTCCCTGCTCCGTGCAACGGTCGATCGGGATGTTGTTGACACCCGCACCCGCTCTCGCGATAGCTCTGAGTTCGCTATTAAATTCCATGTCCAGCATATTTGCGGAACGTACCATGATGCCGTAGGGGGCATCTACCTCCTCGCCTACGTTGAAAAGCGCAGGATCAAGCTTATCTGTGCCGACCTTCGCTATTTTGTTGAGTAATTTTATGTTTTTGATCATTTTTTAGGATTCTCCTCAGCGAATTTCTTCATGAACGCTACAAGCGCTTCTACGCCTTCGTAGGGCATAGCATTGTAGATCGACGCTCTCATACCGCCCACGCTTCTGTGTCCTTTAAGGTTTTTAAGCCCTGCCGCGGAGGCTTCGGATGCAAACTTTTTGTCAAGATCTGCATCGCCCGTAACGAAGGTAACGTTCATAAGCGAACGGGACTCCTTCTTGACGGGGGCGATATAGTAGGACTGGCTGTCGAGATAGTCGTAAAGCAGAGCCGCCTTCTTTATGTTCATTTCCTGCATAACGTCAAGACCGCCGAGCTGCTCTATCCACTTATAGACAAGCCCTGCCATATAGATGGCGTAGCAAGGGGGAGTGTTATACATAGAGTCGTTGTCCGCCATGGTCTTCCAATCGAGCATAGTGGGGATATTCTCCTCTGCGAAGCCGAGAAGGTCCTCGCGGACGATAACGAGGGTCACACCGGCGGGAGCCATATTTTTTTGCGCTCCCGCGTATATCACTCCGAATTTTGTTACATCAACAGGCTCGGAAATAATGCAGGAGGAAAGGTCTGCAACGAGAGGCACGTCGCCCGTGTCGGGAATATAGGGGTATTTTGTGCCGTATATAGTATTATTGAAGCAAATGTGGAGGTAGGACGCGTCCTGATCCACCATCTCACGGGTGATCTCGGGAACGTGATCGAAGTTCGTGTCCTTGGTGGTCGCTATGCACTTTGCGTCATAGCCCATCTTCTGCGCTTCCTTATAAGCCTTGCCCGAGAACTGTCCCGAGACTGCGTAGAGCGCCTTTTTTGCAGGCTTCAAATTTATAAGGTTCATAGGGACAGACGCAAACTGCGTCGACGCGCCGCCTTGAAGAAACAGCACTTTGTAGTTGTCGGGAATATTCATTATCTTGCGAAGGTCAGCCTCAGCCGCCTTGATTATCGCCTCGTAGTCGGGAGACCTATGGCTCATCTCCATAACCGACATTCCTGAATTTCCGTAGCAGACCAGCTCGCTTGCTGCTCTTTCAAGTACGGGAAGCGGAAGCATGGAAGGGCCTGCTGAAAAGTTGTAAACTCTGTTCATAATTGATCTCCTTACATATCAAAAAAGATATTATTATTATATTACAAATCCCTTTGACTGTCAAGACATTTTATTAAATTAAAGCGCTAAAACGTCAACTTTGTATAAATTCACACAAATATTCTTCTCATGAAAGCTTTTTTATTAAATTTGTATCACAACAAAAGATCACCGCTCGTGCGTAACAGCCACGGGCGGTGATCTTTAATTAATAAAAGATTATTCTTCAGTGTCGTCTGAGCCGACGTTTGCAGCTGCATTTTTGCCGATCTCATCGGATTCCTCGTTGATAACGAGATCCTCCTCGACCTCCTTGTTTGCGTTTTCGTCGATCTTAAGTACTGCCGCCGCCTTCTTCTTGGCTTTTCTCCAAAGAACCACAGCGGTAGCGCCAACCGCGATAACTATACCGCTTATAGACGTTGCCAGGACGGTTGCGCTGGTGGGGTCGATATAAAGCGAGTTTATTTCAAACAATCCGTGTGCGATCTCAAAAAGAAACATAACAAAAACCTCCTTTTGGGTCTCTATATGCGAGACCTTGTTCTTATCATCGGATATTATATCACAACTTTCGGTTTTTGTCAACTCTTTGTTTTCTGCAAATCTTTCTTGGCGTTAACGCTTTTGTCAGCTTTTCTTTTTTCTGGCAGCGATGCTACCAAGGATATACTTTGCACCGACCTTTGCTCCCGAGCCTACGTTGTAGACCGCCTTGTGGAGCGCCGCGTCGATCTTCTCCTCAAACTCTCCCGAGCGACCGAACATATCGGCAACGTACCTGTCAACGTCCCCAACGTCGCTCTTTTCGATCGAAATACCGATCTCGTCACGGAGAGTGATCTCGATAGGCTCGCATCCGATCTTCTCCCAGTTGGGGTTCAGAACCTTCATTTTGGTGTTGACGAACAGGACGGGACGCTTTGTAGCAAAGCTGTATTCAAAGGAGATGCCCGACCAGTCTGTTATCATCAGATCGGCGGAATATATCGAGGAATTGCCCGAAAAATCAAGCTCAAAGGTAAGTCCGTTGCCCACATTATCCTGCCATTTTTCCACGATCGCCTGCATACGCGGTCCGTATCTCTTTACGTACTCGGGGTGAGGACGGACGGTGATGTGGTACTCGTCAGAGAGCAGCTTTTCAAGCATCTCGTCGATGCAGGAGTCGAGAATATTGTCCTCGTTCCACGTGGGTGCGATGAGGATCTCGCGTCTGCCATCCTTTTTGTGCGTCGCTCTCTCGCGCTCGCCTATGGAGATAAGATCGTCGGCGAGAGGATAGCCAAACTCAACGAGGGTCTTTTCTTTCAGTCCGTAACATTTGACCGTTGCCGCCACTTCCCTCTTTATATGCTCTCCCGCGCAAAATACGGTGTCAAAGGCATCGAGAGATCCCTCCTTCATTCCCATGTGCATGCTCATAAGCGCGTGGGGAACGTAGACGTACTCGATGTCCTTTTTCATTATCGACTTTTTGAGATAATACTTGTCGAGATCGGGTGTGGTCATGACCACCATATCGGCTTCCATTCTCATCATAAGCGGAATCGTCTTTTTCAGTCCGATATAATAGGGCTTTATCTGAGGATTGGTCTTTGCCACCTCAAAAATTACGTCCTTAGGGTCATTTGTAACGTAGTGGACGGTGATATTGGAGCGAGAGGTCAGCTCCTCGATAAGGCTCTTGTAATACTTGTAAAATCCGCTCTTTTCCGAGTAGATAACAAGGTGCTTGTTGACTATCTTGAAGAATTTTTTGTAATCCTGACGCTCTCTCTTGCGGTTTTCCCTCCAATCGGCATCCTTTTTCTTGGCAGGCTCAAGGGCTTCTATCTTTTTCAGCTCCTCGCGGCTACGCTCAAGCGCCTCGTAGTCCACATACTTCTTGGGATTTATGATGACGTTGAGAATATACATCTGCGCCACCGAGAAAAGGTTACCAAGTATCCAGTAGAAGGCAGTACCCGTGGGAACTATGCAACCGAGAACCACCGAAAGCGAGACCGAAAACGCCATTACGCCGTATTTGTTGAAATTGCTCTGCTCGCTCTGAAGCACGTTGGAAATATTCTGCGTAAAGCAAAGAATAAAGGACGAAAGTCCCGCCACCACGGGAACGAGGGTGTACCATCCCCAGGTAGCCGTGGGAATTACCGAGAGGTCGATGCCAAGGAAGGAAAGGTCGAAGGCGCGCACGCCATCAACGATCGATTCAAGGGTTGCGCTGTCAACTCCCGCAACGGCTGCCGACGCGGAGAGCGTTCCATTTTTTATCGCCTCGACGATCCCAAGCTGAAATGCCGAATCCTCGACGTTAAGTCCAAGATGCGCCGCAAGAGCCAGTACATTTCCGTCGCTGACCGAGAACAAGTAGCTTAGCGGGTGGTTGATGATAAACACCACTCCAAGCAGCAAAATTATCTGCAAAGCAAGCGGAACCAGCGAGAGCATAGGGTGATACTTCGCCTCTTTGAAAAGCCTTGCCTGCTCGTCGGCGATAGTGTCGCTGTCTCCGTAGTGCTTGACCTTTATCATATTGATCTCGGGTTGTATCTTCACCATCTGTATAGAGTTCTTGTGTATCCACACCGATACGGGAAGCAACACAAGCTTTGTGGCAAGCGTGAACAGAATTATAGCAGATCCGTAGTCTCCCACTATCTGCCAGAGCCATTTCATAAGCATTCCGAGGGGAATACATATATAATACAAGATCTGATCCATTTTTCCCTCCAAATCTATTTGTAGAGATCGCCGACGTTGGTTCTCTTTACTATTTCCCAGTTTTCGGGGTCAAGAGCTGTGCCTGTGATCTTATATTCCACTATCTGATCCTCGTCAAGCTGATTTACAAGAGCGTTGGCGGTGACTTGAAGCAGGTATCTTCGCTCTCTGTCCTCCCCCTCGGGAATATCAAAGAACGAAAGCCCGTCCTTCGCATCAAGAAGTCCCTCGGACTCAAATATAGTGTTCCAAAGCTCGTCCTGTGAGATCTGCGACGTGGATGTGCGAAGCTCTTGTCCCGCGTCGCCGCTCTTTTTAAAGAACATAGCCGTAACTCTGACTCCGCGATCCTTTTCGTTGCCGTTGTCCCCGTCTCCGTTTAGCTCGCGGTCAGCGTCGCCGCCGTTTTGGGTCTCGGATTCGGCTTCGGTACTCTCCTCGTTCTCACCGCCGTCATCGGTCTCGTCCTCACCCTCGCCTATAAGACTGTAATCGTCTACCGCGTAGGGGTGGTCGCCCGTAATTACAATCGTCGCGTCCTCGTAAACGCCGAGCCGCTTCATTTCTTCAATATATTTATATATGATCGCAAAATTCAGCTTGATCGCCACGTCGGAATCGTAGATTATGTCCGCCTCCCAGTTCTCGTCATAGGCGATCGGCGTGTGGCATCCGTCAAGATGGATAAAGGTGAACTTGCCCCTCGGCTCCTCGGCGGAAAATTCGGAGCTTTCAACCTGACCGTAGACCGTCTTAAGGTCCGAATCATAAGGGATTATATCCTTCTTGCCGTCCTTGCCCTCCAGCTCATAAACGGTATGGGCGTTAAAATCGGGAGTACTCATATATCCCATAGCCCCCTTGGCAATAAAGGGCAGATAGCTGGAAAAGGACAGTCTTATCATGTCAAAGGACAGAAGAAACGGCTCCTTGACGTAATATCCCGAAACCGAGGTCACGTTATCGACGTACTCGGCCATGACCGAGGCATTTTCATACGCGTAGTATTCCTTGGTGTAAAGGTTTATATCGTAGCCATGCTCCTTGAGCGTTCTCAGGTGTCCGCCGTCGGAGTACACCCTGTCGAAATACTCGGTTCTGCTCGTCGAAAAATCGTTGTCTATTCCCGTCAGTATAGAGGCTACTGCGGGATAGGTGCGGCAATAAAGGCTGGTATAATCGTTATAATAGGTGAAGCCGTCAAGCGCCGAGAAGAACTCGGGATCGCTCTCAAGCATCTTATCGTAGTACGCCGCGTCAAATCTGTCAACGATAAAGACCACCACGTTATTCTCAGCAGAAAGCTCCTCAAAGCCGTCAAAGGTCAGGACGTCGGTCTTTCCCGCCTCGGCGTTACTCATCTGCTTGCGCTCGTCAACACGCGTCCAGACGTTGCTTGTAAGCGAAAACACCAGCATACTGACACCCTGCATTCCTATAAGGGTTATCATGGCTATTACGGTGACGGTCTCGATGATCTCGGTATGCTTTTTTGAAAGCAGTACGACCGCAACCACCGCTCCGCCAATAAGCGCAGCCCATATAAGAGTGTTGAATATCAACGGCAACAGGTCTGCGCCGTGAGTTCCCACTCCGTCGCCCACCAGAGCGTCAACGCCCATATTCATAAAGCTTCTCTGGGCAAAAAGCAGTACCGACACCGCGAAAACAACTCCGCTTACAATACGGTAAGCCCTGCCCCGAAGAAGAACAAGTACGGCAAAGATGACTGCCGCTACGATCAACGCCCCAAGCGCGCAGAGCGGCAAAAAGTCGGTAAGAGAATAGCGGAATTCCTCCATATTCCCGTAATAAATATCGAATGGTCCGAAAACGCAGACGGTCAGCGGTATAGCCAGTGACAAAAGGATCGATGGCAAAAGCTTTTGCTTTAAAGAGATCCTCTCCGTCTTGCCTTTCCCACGGCTTTCACAAGACCCGTTATTTGCACTTGAATACATTTTTACTGTAATTCCTCCGAAAAAAATCAACCGATATATCCTTACTGATGGGTTAATTGATTATATCCGTCTCCCGAACAACACTCCAGCTGTCGCCTTCGTTGGCGTTGCCGATTATCTTGTATTCGTAAAGACGGTTATATTTAAGTCCGTTTTCCTTTGCGCTTCTATACACTTCAAAGATATAGCGTCTTTCTCTGTCAACGCCCTCAGGAATGTCAAAAAAGCTCTCTCCGTGCTTTTCTTCCACCAATCCCTCGGACTCCCATATAGTTGCCCAAAGCTCGTCCTGCGAGATCTGCGCCGTAGATGTGGCAAGAGGCGTTCCGCTGTCTCCGCTCCGCTTAAAGAGCATGGCGGTCACTCTCGTTCCGTCGTCCCGATCACTTGCATCGCCGAGTACCTTGTAATCGTCAAGCGCCGCCGCGTGATCACCCGTGATGATGATTGTGGCATCCTCATATACACCGAGCGCCTTCATCTGATCGATATAATAATAGATCAGGCTGAACGTATGCTCGATATTCTGCGTTGAGGTTTTTGACGTGTTGTGGCAGCCGTAAAGGTGGATAAAGGTAAAGCGTCCTTCTCCGTCCACCGTCTGCATACCGCTATCCTCAAGACGCTGCAAAAGATCGGCAGTAGCCTTTGAATTGACCGCAAACATTTCGTCCTCGGTCGACTCGTAAAGCGCGTGATCGTTAAAGGTGGGCGTGCTTAGATAGCTTGACCATCCTCTCGCCGCGACGGGAAGATATTGGCTCAAGGACAAAAGCATCATGTCCCTTGCAAGGGTAAAATTGTTGTCTATCGAATATCTTTCGAGGCCCTTGGTATTGTCTACGTAATCATCCATAACCGAGGCATCGTTATACGCATATTTCTTTTCGGTATAGAGATTTATACTGTATCCGTTTTCTTTAAGGACACCCAACATTCCGCCGCCGTCACCGTAAAAGCGCTCGAACGCGGCAGATTTTGACATCGAAAAATAATCGTGATCCTTGCCCGTCAGTATCGACGCGACGGCAGGATAGGTACGGGCGTAAAGGCTGGTGTAATCCGAAAAGTGAGTAAATCCGTCGAGCGCCGAGAAAAAGTCAGGATCCTTTCCGATCATATCCTCGTAATAGTTGGCGTCAAAGCGATCCACAAGGAAAAAGACTATATTCTTGCCGTCCGAGAGCTTGTCTATATTATCGTAGGTCAGTATCTTCTGACCCTCCTGCCTGTCAAGCACGGGAACTAACACGTCCGACGTGAGCGAGGTTATTCCAAACGTCACCGCCTGCATACCGATAAGGGCGATCATGGCGATAGTTACCACCGTACCCACGATCTCCCCGCTCTTTTTGCGAAGAAGTATCGCTCCCACGATCATAACAGCTCCCACTGCTAACCATATTGCCGTATTGATCGCTATTGCCCCCGCGCCGAGTGTGAGGGTATTGTTTCCGTCTCCTTCAAGGAAAGACCCTCCTAAAAGGGGATTGAGATAATTTCTCTGGACGAAAAGCATCAGAGATACCCATGTGACGGCGGCGCAGCCTATATCAAAGACTATACCTCTCAAAAAGATCAGGGACAGGAAGATCACCGCAGCCGCAACAAGGGCAAAGGGTAGCGTGTAAGGCAGAAAATCGCCAAGAGAAAACAAAAATTCCTGCAAATTTCCGCTATATATATCAAAAGGTCCGAAAACACAGACGGTAAAAGGCGCCGCCAAGGATAAAAGTATCGCGGGCAAAAGCTTTTGAGGGAACGTCTTTTTCCGTTCACTTTCGCGCTGTCCCGTTTCCTCGGATTTGATGACGTTAGAGTTCATCAAGCGTACCTCCAAAATAGTATTAATATTAAAATAAACACTTATCTATATATAATACATCAAAAACGCAAATTTGTCAAGTAAGGCGAGGTTAATTTTGTTTTTCGCGCCGTCTTACCGAGCGCTTTGAATGGCACGGCTGTCCATTTGGGCATAAACTGTAAACAGAGGGGCGTTTTATGTCGATATACCGCTCCTCAAAAAAGCAGGATATTTCCCTTTTTATGATTAAAAGACCGCTATCTGCGGCAAGAATATTCCTAACGACATAGGTAGGCTCCAAAAAGGCGCCGCGGAAGCGCAATTAAAGCGAAAGGAATATTTGAAAATGCTGACAAATATCAGACGAGGAGATATATTTTACGCAGATCTGAGTCCCGTGGTAGGAAGCGAGCAGGGCGGACTCCGTCCGGTACTTATCATACAAAACGACGTAGGCAACCGTTACAGTCCAACGGTCATCGCCGCCGCCATCACCTCCCGTATGGGTAAGACCAGACTCCCGACCCACATCGACATCCACGCCGACAGAGTCGGGCTTGCAAAGGACTCGGTAATTCTGCTCGAACAGATACGAACACTGGACAAACGTCGCTTAAAAGAGAAAATGGGGCATCTTGACGGCGCAGTAATGACTCAAGTCAACAATGCCATAGCCGTAAGCTTCGGTCTTGGCGCAGACTATCCGGGCATCGGCATTTCTCCCGATGCGACTCACGGAGCGGTGGCGTCGGTTGCGGATAACTACAACGGCGACAAGGGTCACGACAATGGTGTTTTAGGCTGATAAACCGGGGTGAGATCGGCGTCTTTGCGGACGCTGACCTCTCCTCACTTTTCTTTTTTTCAGAAATTCATCCCTTTTGCGAATTTTTGCTAAAAAAATGGCTGTCCCCTATTGATTTTCCTTAAATATTATGATAAAATATATTAGTTAAATAAAAAACAATTTCGTCTGTCTTATTTATCGTCAGGCAAGAAAGGTATGAATAATGGCACTTGTAAACACAAAAGAAATGTTCAAAAAGGCATACGAGGGCGGTTACGCTATCGGCGCTTTCAACATCAACAACATGGAGATAGTTCAGGCTATCACCGAGGCGGCAGGTGAGCTTCGCTCCCCCGTAGTCCTTCAGGTATCCGCAGGCGCGCGCAAGTACGCAAAGCAGGAGTACCTTATGGCTCTCGCTAACGCGGCTATTAAGGACAGCGGCATCGACCTCGCACTGCATCTCGACCACGGCGCAGATTTTGAGATCTGCAAGGCTTGTATCGACGGCGGATTCACCTCCGTAATGATCGACGGCTCTCACCACTCCTTTGAGGATAACATCGCCCTCACAAGAAAGGTCGTTGAGTACGCTCACGAGAGAGGTGTAGTCGTTGAGGGTGAGCTTGGCGTGCTTGCCGGCGTTGAGGACGACGTTGTTGCAGAGCATTCCTCCTACACCCGTCCCGAGGAGGTCGAGGAGTTCGTTACCAAGACAGGCGTTGACTCTCTCGCTATCTCTATCGGTACATCCCACGGTGCATACAAGTTTACTCCCAAGCAGTGTACCAGAAACGAGCAGGGTATTCTCATCCCTCCCCCTCTCCGCTTCGATATTCTTGAGGAGATCGAAAAGAGACTTCCCCAGTTCCCCATCGTTCTCCACGGCGCGTCCAGCGTTCCTCAGGAGTATGTTCAGGAGATCAACTCTATCGGCGGCAAGCTCCCCGACGCAGTCGGTATCCCCGAGGAGCAGCTCCGCAAGGCGGCTTCTATGGCAGTCTGCAAGATCAATATCGACTCGGATATACGTCTCGCTATGACCGCAGGCATCCGCCGCGTTCTCACCGAAAAGCCCGACGTATTTGACCCCAGAACATACCTCACCGTTGCACGTGCTGAGGTCAAGAAGATGGTAATGCACAAGATTCAAAACGTACTTGGATCGGCTAACACCCTATAATAACCGAATATTTAAAATTGCAAAGGATAGTCCGTTGAAATTTTTCGAAGACAAGGCGCACCGGAAAAAGCAAAGCGCAGGCGTAGTTCTCTACGTCAAGCTGCTTTCGAGGAGCAACGAGGTATTCGGAATATTTCAACGGACTTTAATGATTATGAAATTTTCTTATAACATAAAAACCAACTGGCACGACACCGACGCGAACCGTTGCGTCCGTCCCAGCAAAATAGTAGAATATATGCAGGAGACCGCAAACCGTCAGTGTGAAGAATCGGGACTTCCTCTTGAAAAGCTCCGCGACGAAAAGGGTCTCGCATTTATCCTCGGCGCGCTTTCGCTGAATATTTACAAGCCGCTCCACGCCTACGAGGAAATCGAGGTCAGAACCTGGTGCAAAGAGGCAAAAAGCTACATTTTTATGCGTTATTTTGAGATCCTTCGCGGCGGCGAGATGATCGCCGAGGCATCCTCGACATGGGTGCTTATCGATCTTAACACAAAAAATATGGTCAGAGCGAGCGCCTACGACTTTTTCCACGGCAAATTCTATTACGACGATCCCGTCGATCCCGCTTCTCTGCCCCAAAAGGCAAAGATCGCCAAGGACTCGCCCCTCTTTGAGGTCGGCAAGCGCAAGATAGGCTACTCGGACATCGACTACAATATGCACATGAACAATACCCACTATCCCGATATGCTCTGCGATTTTCTTTCGGAAATGACAGACGAGAACACCGCTTACACGGTCAGCGCGCTATCACTTTCCTATTTGAAGGAATCTCACCTCGGAGCGACCCTGACCGTCACCCGAAGTGAAATGAGCGACGACGGGAAGATCGAGATCCGCACACTTAACGAAGCAGGCGAAGCCTGCCTTGAAGCGGTCGTTGGGTTGACAACAATAGAATAATGACACACAAGGGCGACCTCGGTCGCCCTTGTGTTTTTTATAGATGTTTGATAAATTGCAATTTGTGGGGATGCACCGTTTAGATTTACAACACCCCTACAAATCAAAATTTGAATATCAAATAAACTCCGCAAAAAGCTCGCCGAGCTTTACGGTGCTTGATACGTCATAATGCGCAGTATCGGGCTTTTCCTCAGGCTCGTTACGGGTAGTAAGCCCTGCCGCTATCGTATCGATAAAACGGTGACCGTTTTTCTCGGCGTACTCACGCTTGCGCGCGTTCATTTGCTCATATCCGCCCCAAATATCGGAAATACCTGCGTCGATATAGGTGCAATTCTCAAACGCAGGCGCATATTTCTCGCGAAGATCACGAAGCATAGCGTCATAGCGAAAAATATAATTTCCCGCCTTCTCGGCAGACGCAGAATCACTCTCACCCTGCATCCAGCAGAAGGCGACGACCTCCGGCTCGTAACCTGCCGTCTTCAACTCGTTCAAGCCGTCCGTCATAACCGACACAAGCTCGTGATAGCACCACCCTAAGGGTCTGTAAGCGGAAGACGAGATCGCCTTTGCAGGATCAACCTCCATTTTAGGATCGTAAGGCACTCCGCTTGAGGGCGAGCGCCAGCCCACGTGCATATCCGAGCCGCCAAAGGCGCATTTTATAATAAAAAACTGCTCGTCGGGGTACTTTTCGGAAAGTTTTTTCGCAATTCCCACCTCGGGACCCAAGGTGTCCTTGTTTTTCTCTGTCTGATTGACCGATACCTTGACGAAGGAGTCGTTGCGAATGTCGTGGGAGATGTAACGAATGAGAATATTGTCAAATCCCTCTCTAAATCTCGCTATTGTCTCCTCACCGTAAAATTTAGGCAGATATTTGACGTGTCCCACGCCAACGGCATTGGACTGCCCTGCCAGAACTATAGCCCTTGCTCTTTTCATGCCGACCCCTTTCTAAAACCCTTTTTTTAAAACTTCTTTTAGCTCGCCAACGCAAAAAGGCATTGTTGGCGCATCGGCTTGTTTTCATTCTATCATACATCATGTCAAAATTCAAGAAAGAACGCGAAAAAACCGAAATATATTGCAAAATCGTATCAAAAGTGATATAAGCGCGCTTATAGCTATGATCGTAAAATAAATTTCAAAAACATATTGACAATGCTTCCTTTTTTTGATATACTCTTTCCTTGGTTCGTGTTTGAGTATATTAAGTAAAGGAAGCTTTTTTATGAGCAGATCAACGGCAGTTCGCCACCATAGACATCACCATCACCATCACCATCATCATAATATAAATATAATCGAGCTTTTGCGCCGCTCGGGCGTTCTCGTCAAGGATTTCGCGTCCAAGAACACAGTTCTCGTTATCGCGTCCACCCTTGCGGTCATATCCTGCTTTTTCGTAAAGCCCGACGCAGAATATTTAGGATATTTTGATTTCAAAACTCTAATCTGCCTTTTCTGCACTCTGGCGGTAATATGCGCGCTGAAAAATATCCGTTTTTTCACGATCACCGCGAGAAAGATCGTAAAATGCGCGGGTAACACAAGGACGCTTGCCCTGTCTCTCGTCTACATCACCTTTATCGGCTCGATGTTTCTCGCCAACGACATGGCACTCCTGACCTTTCTCCCCTTGGGATATATCTCCCTCGCCTCCACGGGCAAGGAAAAATATATGGCACCTATCTTCATTTTTCAGAACATCGCCGCAAATCTCGGCGGTATGCTGACCCCTTTTGGCAATCCCCAGAACCTTTACATATACACCAAGTTCAATATTCCCACTTTGGAATTTATGGGCGTTATGCTTCTGCCCTTCGCCCTTTCCATCGCGCTTTTCACGCTCTGCTGTCTCTTTATCCCGAAAGAGTCGCTGATCTTGACCGACGGCGAAAACGAAAGCTTTTCCAAGGGCAAAACTATCTTTTATCTGATACTTTTCGCTCTTACCATACTGACGGTATTCAGACTTATCCCCGAATATATCTGCCTGCCCCTCATCCTCGTCGCGATCCTTATCTCCGACAACCGGGCGCTTGCAAAAGTAGACTATCCCCTGCTTCTGACCTTCGTGGCGTTCTTCCTCCTTGCGGGCAACGTATCGCGCATCGGCGCCGTCAGCGATTTCTTCTCGTATCTCCTTGAAAAGAATACTCTGCTCACCAGCGTGCTTTCGTGTCAGGTGATAAGCAACGTCCCCTCGGCAATTCTTTTGTCGGAGTTCACGGACAACTGGAGAGAGCTGCTTGTCGGCGTAAACATCGGCGGCGTTGGAACTCTTATCTCCTCGCTGGCAAGCCTTATCACCTTCCGCCAGTACACCTCACACGTCAAGGGAAAGACCCTCAAATATATCGGTCTATTCTCGGCGTTCAATTTCGGATTTTTAATAATTCTGACGGTTACCATGATGATTGTATTATAATCAAAAAGCTGCGAGGCCTCGCAGCTTTTTGTTTTGATATTCTCTTTGCAGGTCTCATACGAGGCATAATAACTTATCAGATAAATTTTTCGTAAGCAACTCTCTCGTCTCCACTTTCAAGATAGATAACCCCGCAATACTGAAACCCGTTCTTTTCAAGCATTCGACGCATAACGATATTTCCGCGGTGGGTGTCGATCCGCAGGCTCTTTCTACCAACATTTTTCGCAAAATCGACGGCATAAGAAATAATTTTCCCCGAAAGTCCGCTACCGCGGCTGGAGACCGAAATGGCAACGCGGTGGATGGCAACATAATCTTGGCTCTCGTCGCCCGACAGCCAGTGACCGTCGTATATCTTATCGTAGGTCGGCTCGCCGCAAGAAAGCATAGCAAACGCGCCGCAGATATTGCCGTCAAGCTCGCAGAGGTAGGACTGACCCAGCTCAATATCCGACAAAATGACCTCCTCGGACGGGTATCCGTTCTGCCATTGGTCGATGCCGAGCGTCGCAATAGTTCTCCTTGCTTCCTCGAATATGGGCATTATTGCCCCAACATCTTCTTTTCTTGTTTTTCTGATCAACATTCCAGGCTCTCTTTCATTAAGATAGTTAAATTGTAACATAAAGCCTTTTTCTTGTCAACAAATCACTAAAATTTATTTAAAACAAAAAAATCAAACATTTTTTCAAAAAACTATTGAAATTTCAAAAAAACTGTGATATAATATTTAAGCTGTCCAAAAAACGGCGCAAAATACAGGGGTATAGCTCAGTTGGTAGAGTACTGGTCTCCAAAACCAAGGGTCGTGGGTTCAAGTCCTTCTGCCCCTGCCAAAACAAAAGGGATGGTCAATGACCATCCCTTTTGTTTTGGCAGGTGTAGTATGGTTTATGCAGAACGCCTCCGCCAAAAATTGCTTGCAATTTTTGTGCTAAGGTTCTAAGTCATTCTGCTTGGTATGGTTGATTTTTTACTAAAAGTATGATATAATAAGATATTCTCAAACAATCCATTATAAAATTCCAAAAAGGTCACATTATGAAAGTATCAAACATTATTGCATCATCAAGCGAAATAAAAATCCTGATTCCCGAGCTTTCTCTCGCCACAAAGGCAGTCGCAAGAGCCTTCGTGCCGCTGGTCCACGGAAACTCAAGGGATAACAAGACTCCCGGCAGGCTCGTTTTCCAAAGCTCCGCGGCACAAAATGACGGCTTGGTTTTCCCGAGATTTGCCGACGGCTACGATCTCTCGATCTGTCGCTTTGAAGTTGAAATCGACGGCGAAAGACTCGGTGGTGTGCGCTACGTCACCGACCTCGACGACGATTTTTCAAAGGACAGCTTCAGCTTCACGGTCAACAAGCCCGTGGGCACGTGGGT
>JAZNII010000164.1:0-5739 GCA_045577415.1 Eubacteriales bacterium | reverse complement strand
AACCGTCATTAACGTTCATTGTTGCCTCAAGGTTAGAGATCTTGATCGTTTCATTTGCATTCTGATAGCCAACGCGCTGGAAGAGAGCTGTTGTAAGGTTAACAAGCTTTACGTTGTTGCCGTCAAAGCTACCGTGGAGGTTGATCTTACCAACACCGGTAAGGTCAAGGGAAGTAACACCGTCAGCTACCTTGTAGTAGTTGTATGTGTCATAGTGATTGCTGATGTTAGCCAGCTGTTCAGCGGTTGCGATGATGTAGGGGAAATCAGCAGTGCCGAAGCCGCCTGCGAAATCGCCAAGATTGCTTGCGTCAACTACTGTATCAACGATAACGTCGTCCGCACCGTCAACAATGTCGCCGAGCTTATCAAGAACCTCGGACTTTTCGGTTGCTACGTTACCGACTACGGCAGCGGCATCAACCTTAACTGTTGCAGTAGCATCATTTACGATAACCTTAACAGCCTCAGAACCTGCTGCGAGATTAACGTCTGCTGCACCCAAAACCTTAAGGGTTGCAACCGCTCCGTTAACAACGATCTTACCTGTTGTAACGTTAAGCTCGTTAACCAAACCGTTTTCATAGTAAGAATTGGGAGCAACTGCAATTATGTTGATAGAACCTGCCTTACCCTCATGTTCTACATGTGCCTTAGGCGCGTTGATGTCGATAGTAAGTGCGGGATCGTTTGTGTAAACAATGATCTTTGCTCCATAGTCGATATCAATGTTAGCTGTTCCAATGTAATATGTATTGTAGGTCTGGCTAACCTCGTCATCGACGATCCAGATGTCACCGGTACGGCTGTCATCTGCTGTGTAGAAGAATTCCTTTGCGGTATTGTCCCAAAGAATTTCCTGATTGCTAGCTGTAGCATCGATTTTTGCTACATCAAAACCGGATGCTCTTACTGCTTCAAAAGCATCGTGGGGATCATCGAACTCACCGCCGATGAGAGTCTTGTTAAGCTGAACTACAAGAGATCTGTCATTGGATTCATTCGCTTTGTCGATAAATGCGGTATATCCAACAACGGATACTACTGCGAGAATTGCGACGATTGCTATTACAACGAGCAACTCAACGAGGGTAAAGCCCTTCTTTTTCATGTTTGTTTTCATAAGTGTTTTCCTTTCTAAATGTTTGGGTGTCTGATATATCTTCTATGAATTGAAGATCAAAATGAGCTGAAGAATCAGCACGACCGCGGACGCGCCACCAACAATCAGCCAAGCGTACAACGGCGAGATTTTAGCAAACAGCTTTTCTTTAAATGTACTATTGCCATTCTTTTCTTCCATATAGGTTTCCTCCTTTAAAAATCGTCCGGCATCCTGTCGGTTTTAATATTATATCACTATAGCACTAATTTGTCAACCCTATAACAATAATTTTTTCTGCAATTTCGTGATAGAATATTCTTATAAGACTAACAAGGAGAAAAACTATGAATGTTAGTAAAAGAATAATTAGCTTAAGAGAACGCTGTGGGTTAACACAAAACGGATTAGCGGAAAAAGCAGGCGTGTCTCAGACGCATTTAAGACGCGTAGAGCTTGGTCAGGCAGATATTACTATCGGACATCTTCAGCTTCTTTGTGACGCGATGAGCATTTCTATTCAAGAGTTTTTCAAAGAAGAAACAGATTCAGATGAAATAGCAGCGGCATTTTCCAAGCTTTCTCCCAAGCAAAAAGCTCTCCTTCTTGCCTTCCTTGAAAGCTTATAAGTCAATCTGTTTTGCATTTATAATAAAACAAAAGCAGAATATTATCTGTATCCAAATCATTAATCGTGCCTTCGATCTAGAAGGCACGATTTTATACTAATTAACGCTGATAAGCATATTCAACTCGCAACCTTTCCGCAAACAACTCAAAAAGCCTGTTCGCAAGAGCAGGCTTTTTTGATATAATACTATTATCGGATTTTAGATTTCCTTTTCAGCTTCCATTTTCCCATTCCACTCGCCCCAAGCTTCCACAAAAGTTCCAGAAAGAAAGCCTATTTTGCCCCCTATAAAGCGCAAAAAGAAGAGCAGACCGAAGTCTGCCCCTCATGGCTTTAAGCCTTATGTTTATTAGGTTTTTTATATCAGCCGAAGTATCTCGCAAGAAGTCCCTCGAATGCCTTGCCGTGTCTTGCTTCGTCGCGAGCCATCTCGTGGACGGTGTCGTGGATAGCGTCGAGGTTCAGCTCCTTAGCCATCTTTGCAAGCTCGAACTTGCCGAGGGTCGCGCCGTTCTCTGCTTCAACTCTCAGCTCGAGGTTCTTCTTGGTGGAGTCGGTAACTACCTCACCGAGAAGCTCTGCGAACTTTGCAGCGTGCTCTGCCTCCTCGTAAGCTGCCTTTTCCCAGTAGAGACCGATCTCAGGATAGCCCTCTCTGTGAGCAACTCTTGCCATAGCGAGGTACATACCGACCTCGGTGCATTCGCCCATGAAGTTTGCGCGGAGACCCTCAAGGATTGCTTCGGGAGCGCCGCTTGCAACGCCTACAACGTGCTCAGCAGCCCACATTCTCTGCTCGTCCTTTACCTCGTTGAACTTCTCGGCAGGAACCTTGCACTGGGGGCATCTCTCGGGAGCAGCATCTCCCTCGTGAACGTAACCGCAAACAGAACATACAAACTTTTTCATAATCAAATTCTCCTTTTAAGTAAATATAAAATTTATTTTTTTAGATTTATAATATCGGCGATATCGGTGTGGCTCACGTTTTCATCGTGGAGCATTCTGACCGTTATTCTACCGAGATTCTCAATTAATTTGTCGTTTATCACGCCAAATGCTACGTGCATTTTACACTCCATTTTACAGGGATTGCGAGAACATTCGTGGTCGCATTCGAGGCACTTTGATATTCTCACGGGGCCGTCGATAAGCTCGATTATTTCAAGCACCTTAATCTCGTCCCCCGATCTCGTCAGCTCGTAGCCGCCTTGAACGCCTTTATAGGATCTGACAAACCCTGCTGTGTTCAGCTTTCGGAGCACTTTCAGCGCGATCTTCGGAGTTATGCAGGCAAGGTCAGCTAAGGTTGCCGCGCCCGTCTTTTCTCCGAGGCTATCAAGGATCAGACACATTCGGATGGCATAGTCTGCTTCTTGGGTTACTCTCATATTGACTTGCTCCTCCTTTTTGAATGTCTACCTCCTTGGTACACATTGATTATAGCACACTATTTTTGCTTTGTCAATAGGTTTTTGAAAAAAATTTCAAAAATTTTTACCAAAAAGGTAGAGTTTCAAAAAAAGGCTTATAAAACAAGGAAAAACGGAGATTTTTAGCTCTCCGTTTCTTTTATATTCACAACCGTTACAGGCTTATTCTGCTGTTTTGCAAAATTTATTGTTGAAAGCGTGCCTTTTGATTCGCCGTCCCAGATAACGAGAACAGAATCGGCTATCTCAACTATTTCCCTATTGCGCTTGATGGGTGCCGCTCTTTTATATAAATGATACTTTGGGCGGATTATATGTTTGGAGATTCGATGCTCGTCGGCATATTTTTCGGCAAGGGTGTCAATACCGTTTGCGCCTCCCGAGATTATTTCGTCGACGTCGTCGGGGATATGAGGAGCGAGGTCAAAATCAGTGATGGAACGTGAGCCTGCAATAAGCAATTTCATAAATTTCCCTCCAAAAATAAAAAGGTGCGCAACCGAAGCTACGCACCGAAAAATGCAAGCTCCTGTTGTTACCACACAAACAGTTCCCGTTTACCGATTAAGCTCATCACTTGTCAAGCATACGAAAATAGAGCATACATTTTTACCAATAGTAAAAAATATATGCTTGACAAAAGAATCAAAGCTTAATCGCTATTTAATTAGGGAACAGAATAAAATTGCGCTTGTGTGGTAAGATCATTATAGCACAATTTCGAGAATTTGTAAAGAGGTTTTTTAAAAAAGCTATCCCGACGGCATGTTTCGTGGGATAGCTTTTGAGATGTTGATTTCAAAATTTGATTTATCGTCTTATTGCCTTCTCATCTGCCGCAGAAAAAGCAGTATTGCGGCAACGGTTGCGGCAAGGCTATATCCCAGCACCCACCAAAGGTGAGGGAAGATGCCGCCAAGGTCACCTGCAAGCACTGCCCTTTCCATTTCCACGGCATGGACGAAGGGCAAAGCATACGCTATTTTCTTAAACGCGCCTCCAACCAACTCAAGGTCGAACCATGTGCCAGACAGCCAAGCCGAAAGATTGGTCAAGAGCGCACCGCATATTCCGCCCACCTGCTTATCGTTGAGAATGCTTCCAAAAAGCAGACCCAAGGAGACAAATAACAGCGAGACGGGAATAATAAATACTATTGCCAGCAGAATATTTACGGTAATATCAAGTCCGAGTATGATCGCGACGGAATAGCAGACCACGCTTTGCGCCACTGCGATCGGTATAATGGGCAAGGTATAGCCCAAAATAAAATCGACGGGGGTCAGAGGTGTGGTGTAGAGTCTTTGAAGCAGTGAGCTACCTCTGTCCTTGGCAATTATGGTAGCCGAAAACAGTGTCATAAAGGACAGACCAAACACCGTTATACCGGGCGTGAGATGCGCTATTTCAAATAAAGGGACGGGAATATTCGCTTGTATGGCGCTGAGCAAAAGTATCAGAACGATAGGAAAACCCAAGCCGAAAAGCAATGTCAAGGGGTCGCGGAGTATTTCCTTAGTATTTCTTTTTGCAAAAGCAAGCATTCTCATTTCTTCACCCCCTTGACGACGCGGATAAAGGCTTCTTCAAAACTATCGGTCTCAGCGATCTTTTTTATGTTCTCAGACGTATCGCAGACGAGCAACTTACCGTCGCGCATAATGGCGATCCTGTCGGAAAGCGCCTCTGCCTCCTCCATATAATGGGTGGTCAGAATTACGGTAATCTTTCCCTTCAATGAGCGGATTATATCCCAAAGGTCACTTCGTGCTATTACGTCAAGACCCAAGGTCGGCTCGTCAAGAAAAAGTATTTCCGGCTCACTTATAAGCGCCATTGCGATGCTGAGTCGTCTCTGCCAACCGCCCGACAGTTTGCCCGCTCTTCTCGTCAAAATGCTTTCAAGACCTAACATCTCTGTCAATTCTCTGATCTTTTCTTCCCTTTTGTCCTTCGAAAAACCGTGGACTCCGCAAATAAGTTCAAGGTTTTCTTTGGCGGTAAGTCCCGGAGCTATGGCGGTCTCCTGGGGCGAGACCGATATGAGAGATTTCACCTCGGCAACCTCTCTGCGAATGCTTTTGCCAAGCAGATAAGCGTCGCCCTCCGTGGGCTCGGTAAGGCAGCAAAGCATTTTTATTGTTGTAGTTTTTCCCGCGCCATTCACACCCAGAAGCGAGAAAAGCTCACCCTCATTAATGCTTAACGACAAATTGTCAACCGCCACTATATCGCGATATTTTTTCGTCAAGCCTTCAATTTTAATTGCATCCATCCGTACGTCCTCCATCTATAAGTCTTGTGCGAAGTCCCTGATAAACGTCGGTCAGCATTCGGCTGATAAGCTCAAAGTCCAGCTCCAAAAACGAGGTGGCGAGCATCGTGGCAATGCCGTGAACGCAGACCCACATTTCAAGATGCATAAGCTCTGCCGTCTCACGGTCGCATCCGTTAGCCTGCATTATCATTTCGACAGAAGCTTCAAAATCCGAGGACGGTGCAAACTCCTCGCCCTGCCTGTCGCACATAAAGATCAGCTTGAAAAGCTCTCTTTCCTCCTTGGCAAAGCGGAT
>JAZNII010000163.1:0-13011 GCA_045577415.1 Eubacteriales bacterium | reverse complement strand
CATTGAAAGAGAAAATTAGCATAACAATTGACAACGATATTTTAATTAAACTGAAAGAAGATGCGGAGAAAGACGACAGGTCGCTCTCACAGTATATAAACATAGTGTTAAAAGACCATATTAAACGCAAAGAATTATCAGATAAGTTATAAAAGCTATGTTACTAATAGTAATACGTTAGTTTGTGATTAAATCCGCAATAACAAAAGCAAAGGGGCTGAGTCATTAACTTAGTCTAAAAAAAAGAAAAGCGACAGCTTTTTACCGAAAAGGTATTGATCTGTCGCTTGCTTTTTGGTATAATTAAATCGCCCAAAATAACCATCAAAAAGCGAGATAATTATACACCAATGAGAGATAAAAGTCAAGTAGTTTTACCATTAAATTTAGGGATTTGTATTCCCGAGGGAGATTTTGTATTCAAGGTAGCGGAAATATGTGAGAGATTGGACTATACGGAATTGTGGGATACGTATGTAAGAGCCTGGAGGAAGGTCAATCCGATCACAATGTTCGAAATACTTGTATTCGCATACAAGAGGAAAACGAAACGTGGAGACACAATTTTTCCTTCTTGCCTTTGCTCTTAACATACAAAAACTATGTAACAGAGAGAAAAAAGGAAGAATTGGTCTCGATTTGTTTCCCCTGAATGCCTCTTAGACCATTTCTTCCAAACTGAATACAACCTCAAAAAACAAGGATTTTTATGATCCTCTTTTTGTCGTACCCTTTTTTGCCCCTTTTTCGGGGCTTTTTTGTTTTATCTCCTTGCTTTTCTCTTGTTTGCATAGCAAAAGGCTGTGCCATTTGCTTTATTAAAAGCTTTTGACTCAGCCTCGACCTTTTAATTTAATTATTCAACCGAAATGATATAATCGTAAAGGGGCTGACCGCCGTTCAGCACTGCGACCTCGCATCCTCCTCCGACCTTTTCGGAGATCATATTCGCAACGGTGTTGGCGGTATCCTCGCTTATTCCCTCCCCGTAGAATACGGTGACGAAGTTAGCTCCCGTCATTCCGCGGCAGAGCTGCTTAACACAACCGATGCTGTCGTCGGTAACGCAAGCGATCTTATTTTCAACAAGCCCCAAGAACTGTCCCTTGCGAATCTTGAAGCGGTCAAGCTCGGTATCTCTGACGGCGTAGGTAACCGACATAGAGGTGACCATCTTCCATGCAAAGTTCATTTCCTTCTCTGCAACGTCAACCTCAGCGTCGGGGTTGAAGGCGATCATAGCCGACATACCCTGAGGCACGGTCTCGGTAGGAATGACCACTACCTTTCTCTCGGTAATGATCTCGGATGCCTGACGGGCAACCATACAGATATTCTTGTTGTTCGGAAGAACGAAAACGTACTCCGAGGGGGTTTTCAGCACCGCGTCAATAATATCCTGAGTGCTGGGGTTCATGGTCTGTCCGCCCGTGATGATATTATCTACGCCGAGATCGCGAAACATACCCGCAATACCGTCACCCATACATACACTGACAAATCCGTACTTTCTCTCGATAGCTACCGTCTTGTCCTTCTTCTTGCTCGCCTCGGCTGCCGCCGCTTCACCCGTAAGAGCGGTATGCTGATTTCGCATATTCTCGATCTTAACGGTAGCAAGGCTTCCAAACTCGATAGCCTTCGTGAGGACTGCACCGGGATCGTTGGTATGTATGTGGAGCTTGATGATGCTCTCATCGTCCACGAATACCGCGCTGTCTCCGATGCTCTTTATAAACTCGTAAAGCTCGCCCGAGGTGTCCTCGCCTGCGTACTTTTCGTTTTTGTCAACTATACATTCGGTGCAATAACCGAATTTGATGTCCTCGGTATTGAAATCCGAGAAATCTGCGCCCTCAGGCTCAGCGGGAACATCACTCTCGCTTGCGGGAGCGTTGACCATAGCGTAAGGCTTACCCTCAAGCGCCGTTTGCATACCCTGAAGCACACAAACAAATCCCGCGCCGCCTGCGTCAACTACGCCTGTCTGCTTCAATACGGGAAGCATCTCGGGAGTTTGCGAGAGAGCCGTCTCCGCGCCCTCAAGAAGAACCTCGAAAAGCTTCTTGACTGTTATGCGCTTATTGGCAAGATAAGCCTTTTCAGCCTCCTCACCCGCAACGCGCATGACCGTAAGAATAGTTCCCTCGGTAGGCTTCATGACCGCGCGGTAAGCCTCGGTAGTTCCTCTCTTGAACGCCTCCACCAATTCCTTGGAGTTAGCCTCGTCAACACCCTTAAGCGCCTTGCCTATTCCTCTGAAAAAGAGAGACAGGATCGCGCCCGAGTTACCTCTTGCGCTTCTCAGCATAAGAGCCGCCACCTTTTCGGCGCACGCGCCGACGGGCAGATCCTCCTCTGCCTTTCCAACGGTACTCATAGTAAGGCTCATATTGATGCCCGTATCACCGTCGGGAACGGGGAAAACGTTCAGATTATTTATTTCTTCTTTTTTATCGCTGAGCATTGCGGCTCCCGAAAGAACCATACTGCGATACAATTGTCCTGTAATACCCATTAAAAAATCTCCATTCCGCCGAGTTTCCTCGGTTTTATTTTAATTTTTCGCGTTTAGCTTTTTAGTTTTGTATTTGATCTATAAGACGATTGATTTTTTTCGAGACAATGCGCACCTCAAAAAGCAAGTCGAAGACGTAGTTGCTTCTACATCAAGCCGCCCTCAAGGAGCAAAGCCGTATCGGGAAAATATACGTCTTATCTCTCTGTTGCCAAGAAGAACAATGCAATAGTTCCGGGACCTGCATGCGCTCCGATAACGGGTCCGATCTCGCTGATAAGAATGTCGGTAATGCCGAACTCCTCGGTTATCATATCGGCAAGTGTTTTTGCGTCATCGTAGCAGTCACCGTGGCTGATATAAACGGTCTGCTTAGCAGGCTCGATAGCAGTAGCCTTCATCTTTTCAAGAAGCGCCTTGATAGATCCCTGTCTTCCGCGCGCCTTTTCCATACTGATAAGCTTGCCCTCGTTGTCAACGTGAAGAACGGGCTTTATCTGGAGCATAGTACCCACTACCGCCGTAGCCGCAGAAACACGTCCTCCGCGCTTTAAGAAGAACAGATCCTCAACAGTGAACCAATGAGCGAGATTCCATTTCGTTTTTTCTACGTACTCGGCTACCTCCTCGACGGTCGCGCCCTCGTTCTTCTTGTCGACCGCAAGCTTTACCAAAAGTCCCTGACCGAGGGACGCGCAAAGCGAGTCCACGACTATTATCTTTCTGTCAGGATATTTTTCGGAAAGCTCCTCTGCGGCGTTCTTTCCCGCCATATAGGTTGCAGAAAGACCTGAAGAAAAGGCAATATAAACAATATCCTTGCCCTCGGCGACAACGGACTCAAAGGTCTCCATAAATCTATCCATATTAATAGCCGAGGTCTTTGCGCCGTGCTTCTCGCGAAGATACGCGTAAAACTCCTTGATGTCGACCTCATTATTGAGTTTTATGTTACCTTCCATATTTACTTCAAGAGGGATAACGGTCACACCGAGACCATTCGCCACCGCTACGGGCAGATCGCTTGAGGAATCGGTAATAATTACAAATTCATTCATAAAATATTGAAACCTTTCAAATGATTTTCGTTATAATTATGCCTATTTTGCTTCGAGCGATCACCCAAAGCCAAGCATACTCCAATTAATTATACTATATTTTTACCGAAATGTCAAGGTTTGCATCAAATATTACAGGAAATCAATTCTAACAAAAATTATTTCCCCACTTAGGGCATTTTACACATATTATATTGACAACTTGCCATTTCATGCATATTTTGTTCATAATCTCCGCCTGCGGTTGACATTTTCTGCGCATTATGGTAAAATAATTATGATTTTAAGAAACACAAGGTTTAAGAAATGATTTTAATTATTGCGGAAAAGCCCAGCCTTGCGCGGAACATCGTTGCGGGAATTGCCGAAAACGGCGGTGGGGCGATGGCAAAGAAAAACGGATATTTTGAGGGTGGCGGCTACGTGGTTACGTGGGCGTTTGGTCACCTTTTTTCTTTGTGCGATATAGAGGATTACACGGGCGGCGACGCAGGAGCGAAATGGACACTGGACACTCTGCCCTGCTTCCCCGCCGAGTTCAGATACAAATTGAGAGTAGGTGCCGACAAAAAGGCAGATGCGGGAGTGGAGAGGCAGTTTGAGACCATCAAATATCTCTGTCTCCGTCAAGACGTGGACACCATAGTCAACGCGGGAGACTCCGACCGCGAGGGTGAGATCATCATTCGTCTTTGCGTAATGAACACGGGCGCATTGGCTGATCCAAACAAGAAATTCAAGCGTCTCTGGCTCCCCGACCAGACACCCGAGACCGTTGGCAAGGCTCTTTCCGAAATGAAGGACGAGAGCGAATACCAAAATCTCGCCGACGAGGGTTTTGCGCGCACTTATATCGATTGGTTGTACGGAGTAAATCTTACCCGTTTCGCCACGCTAAAAAGCGGCACTCTTCTACGCGTGGGGCGTGTCATCGTTCCTATCGTCAGAGCTATATACGACCGAGACATGGCGATACGCAATTTTGTTCCCGACATCTACTTCGCGGCGGTCTCCAAAGAACCGACAGGCGGCGAGGAGATCGAGCTTGTCAGCAAGGAGAAGTTTGACAAGGACAAGAAGGCTCAGGCAGAGGCACTCTGCGCTAAATACAACGCAAGTAAGGCTGTGGTGGTCTCCAAAAAGACAAAAAAGGAGACCGTCAACCCAGGAAAGCTCTTTTCCTTGTCTAAATTGCAGAATTTACTTGGCAAAAAGTACAAAATGTCAATGGCTGAAAGCCTTGCGATAGTCCAGAAGCTTTACGAGGAGGGATATCTGACCTATCCCCGTACCAACTCCGAATACCTTGCCACCAACGAAAAAGACAAGGTAAAGAAGATAATAAACAACATCAAAAACGTAGGTTATCCGGTAGTATTCAAGGATAAAAAGACGATTTTTGACGACTCCAAGATTGAAAGCCATTCCGCTCTGACCCCAACCTACAAGATACCCAAAAAGGAGCATCTTACAGAGAAGGAGATGCAGGTATATCAGACGGTCTTTCGCCGTTTCGTATCGGTTTTCTGCGAGGAAGAATGTATCGCGCAAAAGACCGAGATCGTCATTGACGTGGGTGGCTTCGAGCAGTTCACGCTGAAAGGAATGATAATCGTTCAGCGCGGATTTTTGCGCTTTGACGACTCCGAGCGAAAAGACAAGATCCTGCCGCCTCTTGAAAAGGGCGACGAGGTTAACATCAACTTCACCCCCGTAGAAAAGCAGACCTCTCCGCCCCGTCACTACACCATCGAAACTCTCAACAACTATCTGAAAAATCCTTTTCGCGAGGACAAGGCAGCCCTTGCTGAGAAAGAGAAATCTGCCGCAGGAGGATTCGACGGAGCGCCTCTTGGCGACACCGAGGAAAACGACGAGGAGGATTACAGAGCTATCTTTGAGGGTCTTGAGCTTGGCACCGAGGCTACGAGAACAGGCATTATCGATAACGCGCGAAAGTCGGGATATATCGACTTAAAGAAGGACGTTTATACCATTCTCCCCGGGGGCGAATATCTTATCGAGCAGCTTTCACAGATGAACATTTCAATGGACAAATACAAGACAAGCGTGTTAGGTCAGGCTCTGAAAAAGGTGTATCGCGGCACCATTACCGTTAACGACTCGGTAAAGCAAGCGCAGGACGAGATAGCAGAGGTCTTTGACCGCACGCCCAAGACTATCGAGCTTGACACAGACACCGGATTTTACGGAGATCTTGTAGGCAAGTGTCCCGTCTGCGGCAAGGACGTTATCCGCGGCAAATACGGCTACGGTTGCATGGGATATAAGGAAGGCTGCAAGTTCCGTCTCGGAAGCTTTATATGCAAGCGAGCGATCTCAATAAGCAACGCAAGACTTCTGCTCGCCGAGGGCAGGACTGCCGAAATACAAGGCTTCACCTCCAAAAACGGCAAGCTTTTTAACGCCCGTCTCAAGCTTGAGGGCGACCGCGCGGTATTTGATTTTTCATAACAAACGGTCATTTTGCATATATCCCCCACTCAAATTGAGCGGGGGATAGTTTATAAAAAGCGTCTCCCGATAAGCTTCGGAAGACGCTTTTGTTTATATATTAATTTTTGTTTCAATGGCGCAAGTTGAGTTGAGATTATGCTTATCGTCCCAGATCATTTCACCGATCTCGTCGGCTCTGACATATCCGCTTACGGGATTTTTAATGCTCAATATGCTTCCTTTCACCACAGCTTTTACGTCGCTGTTTTCAAAGGACAGGTCGCAGTCCTCCATAGTGCAATCCTCAAGAATCAATCCCTTGCAGTAGCACAGAGGCTGAGTTCCCTTTATATGACAACGCACAAGCTTTAAATTCTCTGAATACCAGGCGAGGTACTCTCCTTCAAGCACAGTGTCGTAAACAGTAACGTCCTTGGCGTGCCAAAAAGCATCCTTGGTCTTGAAAACCGAGCTTTTGATCTCAACGTTTTCTATGTACTGAAAGGAATATTTGCCCTTCATCGTAAGACCGTCGATCTTCATATCGCGGCACTCAAAAAACTGATACTGGGACTCCAGCGTACAATTTTTTATGTCCAGACCGCGGCAACGCCAGCTAAACTCATCGGAGATCACGTCACAACCTTCAAGAGTGACGTTCTCGCACTCGCGCAAGGCTTTTATTCCGTGCAGCTTGCAGTTTTCAATGGAAATATCGCTATCGTACCAAAGAGCGGCGCGGCAGGTCTCGGTCATCCTGCTGTTTGTTATCTTTGCGCCTGTGACGTGCCAAAAGGGATAACGAAGCATAAAATCGCAGTTATCCACTTTAATATTTCTGCACTCCTTAAGGGCGCTCTCGCCGTCGGCAGGACCCGAAAAGGTGCAATTTTTAACGGTTGAATCCTCTATATCGTAGAGCGCTCGCTCCTCGTCGAGGACAAGATTTTCGTATATCATTTTATTTCTCGATTCCTAATATGGACTTTGCATTTTGCGTTTTAAAAGTCTCGTCTTCCCTCAATAGCTCTGAAAAGTGTGATCTCGTCGGCATACTCAAGGTCGCTTCCCATGGGAACGCCATAGGCAAGTCTGGTGACCTTGATTCCCATGGGCTTTAGAAGTCTGGAGAGATACATCGCGGTGGCTTCTCCCTCCACAGTGGGATTTGTCGCCACTATGACCTCCTCTATCTCGCCCTCGCCAAGACGGGCAAGCAGCTCCTTTATTTTCAGCTTATCGGGGGTGATTCCGTTCATGGGGGAGATCACTCCGTGAAGCACGTGATAAAGACCCTTAAATTCTCTGACCTTCTCCATCGAAAGCACTACTCTGGGGTCTGACACCACGCAGACCGTGCTACGGTCTCTCTGCTCGTCGGCACAGATCGGGCATATATCTCGGTCGGTAAGATTCTGACAGACAGGACAAAGATGTATCTTTGCCTTGGCTTCAAGGATGGCGTTGGCAAATTCGCTTGCCTCCTCATCACTCATATCAAGCACGGAAAACGCCATTTTCATAGCGTTCTTTCTTCCGACTCCCTGAAGTCTGCCAAACTGCTCGGCAAGCCTTTGGAGCGATTCAATATATTCTGCCATATCAGAACAGACCGGGCATATTCATACCCTTGGTGATCTTGCCCATCTCTTCGGCGTTGGTGGTCTCAACGCGCTTAATTGCCTCGTTTACTGCCGCCACAAGGATGTCGGAAAGGGTCTCAATGTCGTCGGGGTCAACGATCTCGGGCTGAATATCAATAGAAAGAACCTCTTTCTGACCGTTTATCTTAACAGCGACCATTCCGCCGCCTGCCTTTACCTCGTACTCACGGGCATCAAGGTCTGCCTGAAGCGTCTCCATATCCTCCTGCATCTTCTGCGCCTGTCGAAGCATCGCCTGCATATTCTGGGGGCCTCCGCCCATTCCCTTCGGTATGTTTGCTCTCATGATTTATCTCCTTTATTTTTGAAATATTTACTTAATTTATTTATCCGTCGCTTTCGGCGGCTTCAAGTATCTTATCTATTACGCTGTCGCTCTTTTTCGCGGAGTCACACTCCATAAAAAGCTCAGCCTTAGTATATTGCTTGCCCAAAACCCCGGAAACTACCCTTAAGAAAAGCTCGTCCGCGCCAAAAAGCTTGACATTATCTATTTCAAAGGTGGTGGCGAATTTCAACACGATCCTGCCGCTCTCGTCGGTATACCATTTGGAATTGGAGATGAACGAGGATCTCATTGGGTCTGCCGCATCCATTTTTTCGGCAACCTCGGCGCGACTTCTGAAGGGCTTCAGAACTCGCACGTTGCCGTTTGAAGCAGGAGCTACGGCTTGCTTGGGCGCAGATTTAGGCGCAGACTGAACGGGTGCGGATACGCTCTTGGGCGATGACGTACCCGGTGCATCGCCTCGGAACATCTCGTCGTCATCGTCGTCGGAAATCGCCGCTCGGCGAGCAGGACGCACAGACTTTCTGCCGTCTGCCGTCTTTTCAGCATCGGGAGCAGGAGACGTTTCACCTGCCGCAACAGGAGCAGCAAAATTGCCTGTGGCAAGTCTGGACTCTATATCTGATATTCTGGAAAGCATCGCTTCGGGCGAGGTGTTGAGCCTCTCATCACACATTCTGACTAGAGTCAGCTCGGCAGTGATACGGCGGACGGCATTTGCTCTTTGCATAGCGAAAAGCGCTTCCTGAAGCATCGAGCAGTGATAGGACAGCTTCTCTACGGTGAACGCAGATGCAAGTGAGGTCAGTGCGCGGGTCTCGCTGTCGGTAAGATCGAGATACGCCGCGGCGTTGCCCGAGCTTTTAACGATAAGCAGATCGCGGTAAACAGAGATAAGATCCTGCCAGAAAACCGTTATGTCACGGGATGACTGCACTACCTCGTCGATAGCCGAAAAGATCGTTTCATAGTCACGCTCTGCAACCGCCCTCACAACCGAAAGCATATTTTCTCTGCCGATCTTTCCGACGGTGTTGTTGACCAGCTCCTCGTCGATCCTCTCGCGACTTCCCGCGCAAAGGTCGAGCAGGCTTATGGCATCTCTCATTCCTCCCTGCGCCTGCTTTGCAAGCAGGATCGCGGCGGATTCCTCAAGCTCTATTCCCTCCGTATCTGCCACGCGAAGGAGATGATCCTTCAATATCTCGGTGGTAATTCGACGGAAATCGAATCTTTGACAACGTGAAATTATGGTTGCAGGCAGCTTTTGCAGCTCGGTGGTGGCAAGGATGAACACAACGTGTTCGGGCGGCTCCTCAAGGGTCTTTAAGAGCGCGTTGAAGGCACTGACCGAGAGCATATGAACCTCGTCTATTATATAAACTCTGTATTTAAGATTGGATGGCGAATATACTACCTCGTCGCGGATGTCGCGGATGTTGTCAACGCCGTTATTTGACGCCGCGTCCATTTCAAGAACGTCTGTGGTAGCGCCCGAATCGATTGCAAGGCAAGCGGAGCATTTACCGCAAGGGCTTCCGTCGTGAGGCGCAAGACAGTTGACCGCCTTTGCGAGTATCTTCGCGCAGGACGTCTTTCCCGTACCTCTCGAACCGCAGAAAAGGTAGGCGTGAGAAAACTTGTTGTTGGCGACCTCGTATTTAAGAATAGAGGTTATATGCTCCTGACCGTAGACCTGATCAAAGCTTTTAGGACGCCATTTTCGATATAGGGCTTGATGCATAATTACCTCCTTTTTTGAACAAAGCTTATCGTTTTGTCAACTTAATCATTTCTTTAAAAACTTTTGCCGCTGAAAATTTTGCAAGACAAGGCGCACCGCAAAAAGCAAGACGAAGGCTTACTTGCGTAAGTCGAGTCGCTTTTGAGGAGCAACGCAGTATTGCGAAAATTTCAGTGAGCAAAAAACATCGTGTGCGTGAAACAAGACCATACACCGCAAAGTCGAACTTCAACTCCACGCGAACTTCATACCCTCTGCTCAAGGCAGGCACCCTCGCGGCACATTGAGTTTACCGCTTAATGCTGCTTGGTCCCCCATCTGACATGGTTCACAGCTCCCAATTGCGCAAGACCCGCCTATCAACACAGAGGATAGGACTCATTCGTAAAGAATCCGCCCTCAAGTGCGGGATCCACCCCTGCTGTAGCGGATTTCAGGTACAGGGCTCCGCTAAATCCCCGGCTGGTATGGCCTTGTTTCACAGCACACGACTGTTTTTTATTTTGCCCACAATAGGCTTTAAATATTATAGCAGATTTATTTCTCTTTTTCAAGTGCTTTTTGAAAATTTAACACTTTTATAATAATAAATAACTATAAATAACAGAAAGTGCCGTCAATTTATAACGGCACTTGATAATTATTCAGTAAGGAGCATATCGTTTTTCTTTATCCAGCCGAGCTTTCTCATTATCTCACTGAACAGGAGCGAGAGAACTGCGGGAAGAACGATACAGACAAGAACGAGTCCTGTCCACATCATAGGCGACCACTCGGTGCCGTCGATAACTCCGATAGGTCCCACGAGACCGCAGGTACCCATACCTGCCGCAACGCCCGTGCATTTGAGCTTGAATATCATTGTGGATATAGGTCCGGTAATAGCCGCCGCAAGTGTGGGCGGGATCCAGATCAATGGATTCTTGTATATATTACCCATCTGGAGCATTGACGTGCCAAGACCCTGTGAGATGATACCGCCCCACTTGTTCTCACGGAAGCTTGAGACAGCAAAACCCACCATCTGCGCACAACAGCCGGCAACAGCCGCGCCGCCTGCTAAAAGGAAGCCTTCGCTCGTTCCATTTGTAACTGCGACCGCAAGAGCGGACTCGGAAAAAATCATTGCGCATATAGCCGCGCTCGATATGGGAAGTGTGAGGATTATACCAACGACCACCGATACAACTATACCCATAAGAAGGGGCTGGAAGGTGGTGGCGGTAGAAATAAATACGCCGAGATAATACATTATATAAGATACCAAAGGACAGAGCGCCCAGCTCGCCGCAAAGCCAACTATCAGAGTAACTACGGGAGTGACGAGAATGTCCACCTTGGTCTTTTTGGACACAAGCATACCAATTTCACTTGCGATTATGACCGCGAAGAACGCGCCCGCGGGTCCTGCCGCGTAGAATACGCCGCTTTCCGCCCCGGCGGTGACTGCCCACGATTTTATAAGTCCTTCTTCTATGACCGCTCCCATAGCGTTAGCCATAGCACCGACCGCCGCAGAGGAGAACATAACGAGAGGATGAGCGCCTAATTTGTAAGCGATAGCGACACCGATCGCCATTCCCGTTGCCGCTTTCGCGTAGATAGAGATAGTATTAAAAATGTCCGCAAGCCAATCCACGGGGATATACTTGCCGAGAGTTCCGAAGATAGTACCGATAAGAAGAGACGCGAAAAGTCCAAGCGCCATAGCACCCATAGCGTCTATAAAGTAGCGGTTAAGATACTTTTTTACTGTCTTCATTTGTTTTTCCTTTCTTTTTTTGGCATGATACGCCTTTTTTTACCGAATAAAGTATATCACAACCGCCTTTTTTATTCAAGATTCATTTTTTATGAAAAATTCGGCTCTTTTCGCCGCTTTTTGTGCAAAATGTAAATATATCTGTATATTCAGATAAAAATTTAAAAAAATCTCTCCCCAAAGAATATTCAAGGAGTGAAAGCGCGAGAGGGGTAGAAGTAGGCTTCTTTCAAGAAGTTCCGTCTCCCCCTCTCGCATACAATCAATTTAATGACATTCAAGCCAAGTGTCGCCGATGGCGGCTTCGACCTTCAGAGGAACGGTCAGACTGACCGCGTTCTCCATTTCGGTTTTAAGGATAGCAAGCGTCTGCTCGGCGCAGTCTCGGCTACTCTCAATGAGAAGCTCGTCATGTACCTGAAGCAAAAGCTTGGCATCGATACCGCTCTCACGGAGCTTTTTCGCTACGTTTATCATAGCTATTTTGATAATGTCGGCTGAGCTGCCCTGAATCGGGCTGTTTCGCGCCACTCTCTCACCAAAGGCTTGGAGATTTTTATTGGATGCGGCAAGCTCGGGAATGTAGCGGCGGCGACCGAGCATTGTGGTCACGTAGCCGTCCTCACGGGCGTCCTTCGCAACGTTGTGAAGATAAGCGTCGATGGCAGGATAGCTTGAAAGATAGCTCTGGATGTATTCCTTCGCCTGTGCGCGAGAAATCTTCAAGTCCTCGGCAAGAGAAAATTCGCCCATTCCGTAAAGTATTCCAAAGTTTACTGCCTTTGCTCTCTTTCGCATCTCTACGGTCACTTGATCAGGCTCAACTCCAAAAACTCGGCAGCTTGTGGCGGTGTGAATATCCTCGCCTGACATAAAGGCTTCGGTCATGTGTTCGTCCGCCGAGATATGCGCCAATACTCGAAGTTCGATTTGTGAATAGTCGGCATCGATAAGCACGCGGCTTTGATCCTTGGCGATAAAATATTTGCGGAAGCGTCTGCCCGCCTCGGTTCGGATAGGAATATTTTGCAGATTGGGGTTTACCGAGGAAAGACGTCCGGTTGCCGTTCCCGTCTGTTTAAACGTTGTGTGACATCTGCCCTCTCCGTCGGCAGCTTTGAGCAGTCCGTCAACGTAGGTGCTTTTAAGCTTGGTCACCTGTCTGTATTCAAGAATATCGTCGATTATCGGATGATATTTGCGTAGCTTTTCAAGGACGTCCGCGCCCGTAGAGTAGCCCGTCTTGGTCTTTTTCCCTGATGGGAGCATCAATCGCTCAAAAAGCACCTCGCCAAGCTGCTTGGGGGAGTTGATGTTGAACTCGCCGCCCGCCGCCATGTATATGCGGAACTCAAGTGCGCGAGCCTCCTCGTCAAGCTCCTCGCCGTACTTGGCGATTCCCTCTCGGTCTATCATAAATCCCTCGTTTTCCATGTCGCAAAGCACTGCGGCAAGGGGCATTTCTACGTCGTAAAGGAGCTTTAGCTGACCGCTCTCGGCAAGTCTTTCTTCTATCTTC
>JAZNII010000162.1:0-3384 GCA_045577415.1 Eubacteriales bacterium | reverse complement strand
TTTATTCGTCATTTTCCGATATGGATTGCTGGGCTATTCCGAGTATCTCATCAGACTCGGGAGTGTCAAGCGCCTCAATGCCTTTAAGCTTTTTCTGGATCATATCGTTTCTGTGCTGAGCGTCGTCAAGAGATCTTCCTGCCTCGTCGATCTTTTTCTTTGCCTTTGCAAGAACGGTCGAAAACGTGTCGTATTGCGCCTTTACCGCCGAAAGTATCTTGCGTACCTCGTTTGCCTTTTCGTTGATAGCGGCAAATCTGAAGCCCATGGCAAGGGAATTAAGCAGAGCGGTTATCGTTGACGGTCCTGCCACCATTATATTGAACTCGGTCTGCAATCTCTCGGGGATAGCGTTGGGGGAGCTTGCGATCTCGGCGTAAAGTCCCTCGCTGGCAAGATACATGATGCCAAAAGGCGTGGTCTTTGGTACGCTTATGTATTTTTTGATAGATCTTGCTTCTTGGATGACCCTCTCCTCAAGCGCCTTTCTTGCCGCCTTGGTCGCCTCGGGATCGGCTCTGTCAGCTGCTTCACACAGACGGACGTAGTCCTCCATTGGGAACTTGGAGTCAAGAGGGAGATAGGTTATTTCGGAATAGTTGTCACCCGACGGGATCTTGATCGCAAATTCAACTCTTTCCTTGCTTGACGCACTGGGAGCGTAGTTTTCGACGTACATATTAGGAATAGTCTGATCAAGGATGTTCTTGAGTTGAACCTCTGCCCAGGTGCCGCGCGCCTTTACGTTGGTAAGCACTCTGTTGAGCGAGGTGACGTGTTCGGTGATGCCGCCCGACATTTCCTTCATTTCGCCAAGCGCCTTGTAAAGATTTTCAAGCTGATCGGAAACGGTTTTAAACGAGCTGTCAAGCCTTTGAGTGAGAGTGTTGGTCAGCTTTTCGTCAACGACCGCGCGCATCTCCTCAAGCTTCTTTTCGTTGCTTTCCCGTATCTTGGTTAAGGAATCCTCAATGCGAAGATTCTGTTTTTCGTTCATTTCCGCGTTCTTTTCACGGATAGTGTTGATTCCAACAGACATTTCTTTGAAAATACGCACGAGCTGAGCGTTGTTGGTCTCTGTAAGAGCCTCCAGTCGCTTATTGATCTCGGATATCTGCTTTGATACCTCCGCTCGCTGAGCCTGAGCGCTTGAAGCCTGCTCGCTTCTGTTGCGAGAAAATTCGTTATAGATGCTTTCCTTTAGTTCATTGATCTTTTTTTCGGTCTGAGAGCCGTCTGTCAGCTTGCTTATACGAGCATAGAGCGCAATGATCGCGACAAGACAACCTAACGAGATCAGCAAAAGCACCATGCAGATTATTAAAATATAATTATCCATAAATACTCCCTAATTCTTATTGCTTATATTGTATCACATTAACAGCCTTTTGTCAAATAAAATTAACAGAACCGTTGCAAAAAATGCAACGGTTCTAAAACTTTATGTCATTTCCTCAATGTGATGTATGTATTCGATAGAACGGAGAGCGTCGATTATCTCGCTGTGAGTCTTGTATTTCTTGAGTTCCGCACTCTGAATGGTAAGAGCTACGGAATAAACGCTGAGACCTGAGTTGATATAAGCGGGGTTGACCTCAATGTCGTCGATCCTGAGTCCCAGCTTACGGATAGTGGCAACAAAGCTCTGAAGATTTTCCTTGCTTTTAAGCTCAAGGTGTACTTCGAAATGATTGGAGCGATTTTTGAAATGACGTTCCATGCGGGGAAACATGGAAAGACACATCATCATAGCAACGAAAGCAATAACGGAAACTGTGTAAAATCCTGCGCCTATAAGCAGACCGATAAATCCAACCGCCCAAAGACCCGCCGCGGTGGTCAGGCCCTTGATCTGATTCTTGGAGCTGAACAGGATCGAATTGGAGCTTATGATAGCGATACCAATGACTACCGCCGCGGATATTATGGGGAATCCAACGGTAAACTTGGTGATAAGGAAAAGGTCGAGGAGCATAGCTATGGTAGACGCCAAGGAGATCAGCATAAATGTACGCAGACCTGCGGCATGGCGCTTGGTTGAACGCTCCCATCCGATAATAGCGGCAAATAAGACCGAAAGAACAATTCTTAAAAGTATAGACCAAAGATCAAGATTTGACGACCAGTCACCGAGAAGATGACTTATAGGATCAATAACGTTAAATATTTCTGGCATATCTGTAAACCTTTCTTAATTTAATTTTATCGTCGGTTTCTGAAATGTCTGCGTTGAAGCTCTGAGAGAGCCTCGTATTGCTCGTCTGCCGCCTCGAGAAATGCTGCCTCCTCGGGAGACATTTCAATCTTTTCGGGTTCGGGAAGCTCCTCGCGAATTTTTTCGATCCTCTCTATAAGTATATCGACCTCGCTCTTGGGATTTCCGTTTGCATCAACGGTCTCGACAGGAGCAATATCCTCGATCCTCTGGGAGAATGATCCCGAAAGATGAAGCGAAAGCTTGGCGCAAGCAGGACCGATAAGCTCGTATAGAATACTGGAGGCAAGAATTATAGTTTGAAGGTTTTCTCCCGTCTCGCCACCAAGCGTTCTCGCCGCCATTGCCGCAAGACCGATAGCAACGCCTGCTTGAGGAATAAGCGCAAGTCCTAGGAAGTTTCTTGTGCTTCGAGGACTTTTGGTAATAAGTCCTCCTATGAATGCACCTCCGTATTTACCAACCATTCTTACTACAAAGTACAGTATCGATATAAGAATGATCGGAACCGCGCCAGAGTTGCCCGTAGGAGAGAATAGAGAATCAATTTGCAGATTTGCACCTGAACGAACGAAAAACAGAAGCATTACGGGGGGACTGAAATAGTTGAGCTGCTTATAAAGCTTGTCGTCCTCAGTAATGTTGATATAAACCATTCCCATAGTTATGCAACCGAGCAGGGGAGATATATCAAGCAGCGCACATATTCCGCAGAACAGGAACAGCATACTGATAAGGATTATCAATCTGTTGTCGGTGGAACGCTTTTTGGGCATCAGAAACTTTAAGAAAAATCCGAAGAAAGCGCCCAAAATCATTACGCCTATATTGATTATTATAGGCATAATAATATCCAGTGCTGAAACGGTGCTATCCACGTCAGCAATAAGGCTACCCGCTACCGACAGTGCAATACTGAACGCGATAAGGCTCAAAACGTCGTCAAGAGCGATGACCTGAAGAACCGTGTCAACGAACTGTCCCTTTGCTTTTGTCTGACGTATGGTCATAGCTGTTGAGGTAGGCGCGGTTGCCGCCGCAAGAGCAGACAAAACTATTGAGAATATCGGGTCTAATCTTAAAATAAAGAATGTCAGAATGAAGACTAAAAGTGCTGCCGCAAGCGCCTCACACAGGGTGATCGTCAAGGTCTTAAGTCCGTTTTTCTT
>JAZNII010000161.1:0-9487 GCA_045577415.1 Eubacteriales bacterium | reverse complement strand
AGGGCGAAACTTTTTGAAAAAAGTTTCGCCCTCTCCCCCACATAAAAACCTTAAACCTTAACCGTCCAGCCGAATTTGTCTTCGATCTTACCCCAAGTCGGAGGCCAAGCGGTCTTAGGAAGACAAGTGTTAACTACAACTCCTTGGCTCACAGAACGACATGGCTACGATCCGACTTAGGGCGAAACTTTTTGAAAAAAGTTTCGCCCTCTCCCCCACATAAAAACCTTAAACCTTAACCGTCCAGCCGAATTTGTCTTCGATCTTACCCCACTGGATAGAAGTGAGGGTATCGTAGAGCTTCTGTGCGACGGGTCCTATTTCGCCGTTATTGATGACCATTTTTTGGTCGCCCGTGTCGAGAAGTCCCATGGGAGAGACGACAGCGGCGGTTCCCGTACCGAAGGCTTCGTTCAGTTTGCCCTCGGCGTAAGCCTGCTCTACCTCGGCGAGCGAGAGCTTTCTCTCCTCTACCTTGTAGCCCATAGACTGCAAGAGCTGAATACAGGACTTTCTGGTAACACCGGGAAGAATACTTCCCTCTTCAAGAGCTGGGGTTACGACGGTGCCGTCGAGAACGAAAAATACGTTCATAGCACCGACCTCGTCGATATACTTATGCTCGATGCCGTCAAGCCAAAGAACCTGAGAATATCCCATCTTCTCCGCCTTTTCCTGACCGATAAGCGAGCATGCGTAGTTGCCGCCTACCTTCGCAAAGCCCGTACCGCCTCTTACCGCGCGGACATACTCTCTTTCAACGAAGATCTTGACAGGCTTGATACCCTCTGCGTAATACGCGCCGACGGGGCAGGTGATTATCATAAACTTATAGCTCTTTGAGGGGTGAACGCCGAGTTGAACGTCGGTAGCAATAATGAAGGGACGGATATAGAGCGAGGTTCCCTCTTTATAAGGCACCCAATCCTCCTCCACCTTGACGAAAGCCTTCAGCGCATCGAGAACGTCCTCTTTATTAAGCTGCGGAATGCAAAGACGCTCGTTGGTGCGGTTCATTCTGTCGATGTTCTGATCGGGTCTGAACAGCTGAATAGAGCCGTCGGGCGTGCGGTATGCCTTAAGTCCCTCGAACATCTCCTGCGCGTAGTGGAATACCATACAAGCGGGGTCAAGAGAGAGATTCTGATAAGGAACTATTCTCGCGTCGTGCCAGCCTTGACCCTTATCGTAGTCCATAATAAACATGTGGTCGGTAAAGTGCTTTCCAAAGCCGAGATTATCCCAATCGGGCTTTGCTTTCTTTTCTGTTACAAGCTCATATCTGATATTAAGCATTGTTATTTCTCCTTTTTATTTTGCAGGAGAGGGGAAACACCTTTTTAGGAAAAGGGTGTTTCCCCTCTCCTGCACCTCTCCCCTTCACCAAAAACTTTTTAAAAATTTTCAATTTCAAGGGGAAGCAATATAAAACACGTTTCCATCTCTTTGAAAATTATATTTGTTAAATATTAGATGCGAGAACATCTCCCATTTCGGTGCAGCCTACCCTCTTAAAGCCGTCCTTGTATATATCGGGCGTGCGGTAGCCGTCGTCAAGAGCCTTGTTGACTGCCGCCTCGATAGCGTCTGCTTCCTCTTTCATGTCAAAGGAATAACGGAGCATCATAGCCGCGCTCATTACCGTGCCGATGGGGTTTGCTATATCCATTCCCGCGATGTCGGGAGCTGAACCGTGGATAGGCTCGTACATACCGAGAGTGCCTTCGGAAAGCGACGCCGAGGGCATCATTCCGATAGATCCCGTCAGCATACTTGCCTCGTCGGAGAGAATGTCACCAAACATATTCTCGGTTACGATAACGTCAAACTGGGTGGGGTTCTTGATAAGCTGCATAGCGGTGTTGTCAACGAGGATATCGCTGTACTCGACCTCAGGGTATTCCTCCGCGAGACGGTGCATAACTGCTCTCCAAAGTCTGGAGGAATCAAGGACATTTGCCTTATCTACGCTTGCAAGCTTGTTATTTCTCTTTTTAGCCGACTCGAAAGCCACACGACCGATGCGCTCGATCTCATGCTCGGAGTAGGTCATATAGTCGGTTGCCACCTTTTCGCCATCGACCACCTCGGTGTATCTCTTGCCGAAGTAGATACCGCCCGTCAACTCACGGACGATCATAAGATCGATTCCGTTACCGACTATGCTCTGCTTTAAGGGCGAAGAATCGGCAAGCTGGGGGAAAAGCTTTGTAGGACGGAGGTTTGCGAAAAGTCCAAGCTCGCGTCTTACCGCCAAAAGCGCCTTTTCGGGGCGGATGGAGGGGTCTACGTTATCCCACTTGGGTCCGCCGACAGCTCCAAGGAGAACGGCGTCGGCATTTTTGCAGATCTCCATTCCCTCGTCGGTGATCGGCACACCGAATTTGTCGATAGAGCAACCGCCGATGTCAACCTCGGTATAGTTGAATTTATGTCCGTATTTTCCTGCGACCGCGTCAAGCACCTTGACCGCCTGCGAGACGATCTCGGGACCTATTCCGTCGCCTTTAAGAAGCGTAATATTCTTATTCATGGTATGTTCCTCTTATTTAAGTGAGTTCAAAAGTCCACCGGATGCAATAATATCTTTTAAGAACTCCGGATAAGGCTCTGCCTGATAAGATTCGTTTTTCGTAACGTTTGTAATAACGCCCGTGTCGAAATCAACGGTTACCTGATCTCCCGCCTCGATTTTTTCGCTTGCCTCAGGACATTCAAGGATGGCAAGACCGATATTTATTGCGTTTCTGAAGAAGATTCTCGCAAAGGTCTTGGCTATAACGCAGGATATTCCCGAATTTTTGATCGCGATAGGAGCATGCTCGCGGGAAGATCCGCAGCCGAAGTTTGCTCCGCCTACCATTATGTCTCCGTCATTGACCTTTTTGACAAAATCCTTATCGATGTCCTCCATACAGTGAGCCGCCAGCTCCTTGTGGTCGGCGGTATTGAGGTATCTTGCGGGGATTATTACGTCGGTGTCGACATTGTCGCCGTATTTATGTGCTTTTCCGTTTGCGTTCATTGTTATTTCTCCTTTCCGGGTACTTTGAAGCGAATTTGAAGAGTGTTCTCCTCATCCACCGCTTCGCGGTCCCCCTTCTCCGCTGGAGAAGGCTTATATTTCAGAGGGGTCAACGATATGACCCGCAACCGCAGTCGCTGCGGCAACCTCGGGGCTTGCGAGATAGATCTTGGAAGTAATATGACCCATTCTGCCGACAAAGTTACGGTTAGTTGTTGCGACCGCGATCTCGTCCTCTGCAAGAATTCCCATATAACCGCCGAGGCAGGGCCCGCAGGTGGGTGTAGAGACTACGCATCCCGCATCAATGAATGTGTCGATATAGCCTCTCTTAATGCACTCCTTATAAATGCTCTGGGTCGCGGGGATGATGATACATCTCACTCCCTTTGCCACGTGCTTACCCTTAAGATATTTTGCCGCCGCTTCCATATCGGAGATACGTCCGTTGGTGCAGGAGCCGATGACTACCTGATCGGGGACTATCTCTGAAAGCTCCTTCGCGAGCTTGGTGTTTTCGGGAAGGTGAGGACAAGCGACCGTCGACTCGATCTCGGAGAGGTTGATATTATAAACCTCGTCATACTCCGCGTCTGGGTCTGCCGAATAAACTGTGTAATCTCTTGCTACTCTTTCGTCAACATAAGCCAAAGTGATCTGGTCGACCTCGAAAATTCCGTTCTTCGCGCCTGCCTCGATAGCCATATTCGCCATACAGAGTCTGTCGTCGATAGAAAGCGACTTCAAGCCCTCGCCAGAGAACTCCATGGAGCGGTAGAGTGCGCCGTCAACTCCGATCATACCGATGATATGGAGGATAACGTCTTTACCCGAAACGTGGGGCTTCAGTTCACCCGTGAGGTTGAATTTTATCGCCGAGGGGACTTTAAACCATCCCTTGCCCGTTGCCATTCCCGCAGCCATATCGGTGCTTCCAACACCCGTGGAGAACGCGCCAAGCGCGCCATAGGTACAGGTGTGCGAATCCGCGCCGATAACAAGGTCACCAGGAGCTACAAGACCCTTTTCGGGAAGCAGGGCGTGTTCGATTCCCATATCGCCCACGTCAAAATAGTTCTTTATGTCAAAGCTCTTTGCGAAAACTCTGCACTGCTTGCACTGTTGCGCCGCCTTGATGTCCTTATTGGGAACAAAGTGGTCCATTACAAGCGCGATCTTCGTTTTGTCGAAAACGCCCTCAAAGCCGTTCTTATGGAACTCGTTGATCGCCACCGGTGACGTAATATCATTACCCAGCACCAGATCCAATTTAGCCATGATCAACTGTCCCGCCTTGACAGTTTCAAGTCCCGCGTGCGCCGCCAAGATCTTCTGTGTCATCGTCATTGCCATATTAATTTCTCCTTTTTTTCGCGGGGAGGAGAAAACTTTTGCAGACCAAAAGTTTTCTCCTCCCCGCACCCCTCCTCTTTCAATAGTCTTTAAAAAGGGTTATGGGGATAAATGTTATTTTTCTGTTTTAAATTTCCCCGTTTCAGAAGATAAAATGTCTGTAATATCTTCTATCCTTTGGGAAAGTTTTTGGAGAGCTCGAGAACCTTTTTTCAAAAAGGTTCTCGGACGCATCCCCTTAAGCGAGCTTTTTATTGATCGCGGAAACGAGTGCGTGAATAGAAGAGGTAATAATATCCTCATGGACGCCTGCACCCCAGTGGGTCTTTCCGCTCTCGTCGGTAATACCGACGTAGGTCACCGCCTTGGACGTAGAGTCCGACTCAAGAGCATGCTCGGTATAGGTCAAGTTGGAGTAGACCAAGCCGAGATTGCGCTTAAAAGCGTTACTGACGGCATCAAGTCGTCCGTTACCCTCGGCGGAGATGTCTTTCTCCTCGCCCTGCCACATGACGGTAAGCATAGCCTTTATCTGGTCTCCCTTTCTGACAAAGTGACAGTCTGTCACATCGAGGGGAGCGGTAATATTGACGTAATCGCGAGTGAATATTTCAAGCACCTCTGCGGGAGAAAGCTCCTTGTGTTCGTGGTCGGAAACGCTCTTGACGGCGTATCCCACGTGCTCGCGCATCTTAGAGGGGAGAACGTAGCCGAAGTTATGCTCAAGCAGATAACCTATGCCACCCTTGCCCGACTGGGAGTTGATGCGGATAACGTCGGTCTCGTATTCTCTGCCCACATCGGTGGGGTCGATGGGAAGATACGGCACCGTCCAATAACGGCAGGTGTGATCCTCTCTCCACTTCATACCCTTTGCGATAGCGTCCTGATGCGATCCCGAGAATGCCGCAAAAACAAGCTTGCCCGCGTAAGGGCTTCTGTCGTAGACCTGCATTCTTGTAACTCTCTCGTAAAGCTCGGTGATCTCGGGCATATTTGAGAAATCAAGACCCGGATCGATGCCCTGCGCGAACATATTCAGCGCAACGGTTACGATGTCGGTGTTACCCGTTCTCTCACCGTTACCGAAAAGCGTTCCCTCAACTCTGTCGCCGCCCGCAAGCAGACCCATTTCGGTGTCAGCCACCGCGCATCCGCGGTCGTTGTGAGGGTGGAGCGAGATTATTACGCTGTCGCGGTATTTGAGGTTTTCGTGCATATATTCGATCTGATTTGCGTAAACGTGAGGCATCGAGACCTCAACGGTCACGGGCAGGTTGATTATTACCTTTTTGTCGGGGGTGGGCTTCCAGATGTCAAGCACCGCGTTGCATATCTCAAGGGCAAATTCGGGCTCGGTACCCGTAAAGGACTCGGGAGAATACTCGTAGCGGTAGTTAACACCCATCTCCTCGCTGATCTGATCAAAGAGCTTTGCGCCCTCAACTGCGATGTCGATGATCTCCTGCTTGCTCTTTTTAAAGACCTGCTCTCTCTGCGCCACCGAGGTGGAGTTGTAAAGGTGGACGATCGCGTTCTTGACGCCCTTCAAGCTCTCAAAGGTCTTTTTGATAATATGCTCTCTTGACTGAGTAAGAACCTGAACCGTCACGTCGTCGGGAATGAGATCCTGCTCGATAAGCGTGCGGAGGAACGTGTATTCGGTCTCGCTTGCCGCGGGGAATCCGACCTCTATCTCTTTGAATCCGATCTTGCAGAGCAACTTAAAAAATTCAAGCTTTTCCTCAAGGCTCATAGGGATCATAAGCGCCTGATTGCCGTCGCGAAGATCCACGGAACACCACACGGGCGGTTTTGACAGATAATTCTTTTTGATCCATTTCGGCTCGCCTATGGGAGCAGCAAAATATTGTCTTGTGTACTTATTTGCGTTCATTATATTAACCTTTCTGTTTTATTTCGGGACTCTGTCCCGAACCCTGCTTAAAAACTTTTTGGAAAAAGTTTTTAAGAATTTCAAAAACTTTAAAAAAAGGATTTGATATAGGGTTTTAAAGGAATATTGTCAAATTTTGTAATTTCATCATCTCCAAGAATAAACCGTCTGTAATCTCGACTATCCTTCTTGAAGTTTTTTGAGGGGGGCGGGGGAAGCTTTTTTTCTAAAAAAGTTCCCCCGCATCGCTCTCTAAAGATCTTACTTCATCACAGCACCCTGATCTGCGCCGCTGACGAGGCGAGCATAGCGAGCGAGCCAGCCCGACTTGATATTAGGCTCGGGAGCCACGTAGTTTTCTCGTCTTGCGGCGAGAATTTCGTCGCTGACCTGAACATTAATAGAAGCATTGGGAATGTCTATTGCGATAATGTCGCCTTCCTCGATGAGGGCGATGTTACCGCCGTCTGCCGCCTCGGGGGAGACGTGACCGATAGAAGCGCCTCTCGATGCGCCCGAGAAACGTCCGTCGGTGATAAGGGCTACGGTCTTGTCAAGCTTCATGCCTGCAAGTGCCGACGTGGGATTGAGCATTTCTCTCATTCCGGGACCGCCCTTGGGTCCTTCATATCTTATAACGACTACGTCGCCGTCGACAATGTTACCTGCGTAGATCGCCGCTATCGCTTCGTCCTCGGAATTGAACACGCGAGCGGGACCGCTATGACAAAGCATTTCGGGAGCGACCGCGCTTCTCTTTACGACGCAGCCCTTTTGCGCGATGTTACCCCAAAGGATCTGAATTCCTCCGGTCTCGCTATAAGGATCGTCGATAGGACGGATCGCCTTGGTGGACTTTATGTATGCGCCCGCAACATTCTCGCCCACGGTCTTGCCCGTAACGGTGAGAGCGTCTACGTCAAGGAGACCCTTCTTGATAAGCTCTGCCTGAACCGCGGGGATGCCGCCTGCGGCATCAAGATCCTGCATGTGGGTCGATCCTGCGGGGGCGAGGTGGCAGAGGTTAGGTACCTTTGCCGACATCTGGTTAAAGAGGTTAAGATCAAGGGGAACGCCTGCCTCGTTTGCGATAGCGAGCAGGTGAAGCACGCTATTGGAGCTGCATCCAAGCGCCATATCGCAAGCAAGCGCGTTCTTGATCGATCTTTCATTTATAATATCGCGGGCGCAGATATTCTTTTTGACCATTTCCATAATAGCCATGCCCGCTCTCTTTGCAAGCATAATTCTCTTGTTGCTGACTGCGGGGATAGTACCGTTTCCGGGGAGAGCGATACCCATGGACTCGCAGAGACAGTTCATAGAGTTTGCGGTATACATTCCCGCGCAAGAGCCGCAACCGGGGCAAGCGCCCGTCTCACACTCGTTGAGCTTATCCTCGTCGATAATGCCCGCCTTATATGCGCCGACCGCCTCAAAAAGCTTGGAGAGACTGACCTCCTCGCCGTCGTAGCAGCCTGCAAGCATAGGACCTCCCGAGCAGACCACGGTGGGAACGTTCATTCTTACCGCCGCCATAACCATTCCGGGAACGATCTTATCGCAGTTGGGAACGAGGACGAGACCGTCAAGCTGATGCGCCATAGTCATAGTCTCAACGCTGTCCGCGATAAGTTCACGGCTCGCCAGCGAATATTTCATACCGATATGACCCATAGCGATACCGTCGCATACACCGATGGAAGGAATAAGCACGGGAGTTCCGCCCGCCATTCTGATTCCCGCCTTGACCGCCTCGGCGATCTTGTCAAGGTGAGCGTGACCGGGTACTATCTCACTGTGAGCGCTGACTACACCGATAAGAGGTCTTTCAAGCTCCTCCTTGGTATATCCTATCGCATAAAAAAGACTTCTGTTCGGCGCTCTCTCCGCGCCCTTAGTTACGTTATCAGAACGAAGTGGCATAATTGTTCTCCTATAAGTATTACAATTTCATCTTTTTACGTACAACATCTACTATTCTCACTATTGCAGGAGAAAGTACAAGACTGACTATAAATTCTCCAACAAAATTAAAAATCACTAGTCCAAGGAAAAGCACCTGAATCGGATTTCCTAATCCACCAAAATGTTCCGGGAACTCCTCAGGCAACTGCGAAAGCTGAGGGAAGTAGAATATAAGCATACCTAATACAAAAATACCGGTATTTATTATCGGCGCAGTAACGGATGCTATAGAGGTCTGAAGATATACAAGTTTACCCTTAAAAAGCTTACCTATTCCCTTGTAAATCAGTCCGGACAAAAATCCCGCTGCGGTAGCCTTGGTTAATGCAAGAATCACATATATAACAGGATTTGCATCAAAGAAATACATCAACACAAGATTTTGAGGTGTTTGTATTACCGTTATCAATCCAAAAACAAATCCAAGTATCGCTCCGTCAACGGGACTCAACAAAAATGCACCCACAACAATAGGGATCAGCACAAATGTAAGAGGTACCATTCCTAACGGAATAGACGCGCCCGTAAACTGAAGCACCACGATAAGTGCAACCAGCATCGCCAGCTGAACAAGCCTTAAAACCTTTTGTTTCGACGAAGTCTTCATATTAAATTCTCCTTGAGGGAATTCCACCCTCTGCTGTCGTCCCGCGCCTTTGCGCTTGGGTACGGCGCTTAAAATTTTTTATAATAATCGCCAAGCGGCGTTAGTCCGACGCTCTCGGCGTTAGCCCAATGCCCTCGGCATTATTATCCAAGTTAAAATTTATCATCCCACGGTGTTTTTGTAAATATATGCAAGCCCCTTGAGGGTCAGGGTGGGATCATATTGGAAGGAGTGCGCGCAGTTTCCGATTACGGGCTTACAACTCTCTCCCGTAGCGAAAAGTATAGCCTCGCCGCTCTCGCATTTCATTTCTTTTTCAAATCGGTCGATAAGACCGTCTATCATAGCCGCCTGACCGAAGACAACTCCCGACATCAGCGACTCCTTGGTATTCTTGCCGACAACACGGGCGACACCCGACATCTCTATATTCGGCAACTGAGCAGTTTCTCTGTGGAGAGCGTCAAGCGACATTCCCACACCGGGAAGAATAGCACCGCCCACTACTTCCCTGTTCTTATTTACTGCAAAAAGCGTTGTGACCGTACTCATATCAAGAATAATGGCAGGTTTTTCGCTTTTTTCTTCCTTTAGCGTTGATACGACCGCGCCGGCATTAGCCACGATGTCCGCGCCA
>JAZNII010000160.1:0-1876 GCA_045577415.1 Eubacteriales bacterium | reverse complement strand
TCATCGACCTTTCCTACGGTTTCATAGATCCTAGAATCAGAATGGGGGCGAAGTAATGAAGGCGTCTGAATACGTTATTTCTAAAGAAAAATTCGTTTTCCATTCCACAGAGGGAAATATTCACGATAAAAAGCTTGATACAAAGCCCGTGTCCTATTTCCAGGATGCGCTCTATCGCTTTGCGAGAAACAAGGCTTCTATCGCGGCGGCAGTTATCATCGTTTTATTGGTGCTTTTTGCCATCATTGGTCCCGTTATCTCCTCCTATACCGTTTCGTATAAGGACGAGGCATACGCGCTCGTTGTACCCAAGAATAAGATCTTCTACGATCTCGGCATCCCCTTCTGGGATGGCGGTCAGGATAAGGAAGTAAACGAAAAGACTTATAAGGAATATCTTGCTATCGAGGAAGAGTTCCAAAAGGCTGATCCTAACTATTCCGTTATCATGTCCGACGTTACCGAGGTTGAAAAGCTTGAGGTGGGTAAAATGAAGAAGCTCTTCGCCTTCAGAGTTGATACCTACAACGCAATCGGTGCGAAGTATCTGCTTCTCAACACCTCCCAGTATGAGGCTGTCCAGAAATATCAGGACGAGCATGACGTTCAGATAATTCTGCCCTATGCAAATCACGCAGAGGCGCGTCAGGATGCAAATAACGCTAACATCTGGTATCAGACAAAGGTTGGAGACGGTAATAAGACCGAGGTCATTTATGATGATAACGGCGACCTGATCCCCGCGTATATCGAAAACAACGGTACCGACAACTACACAAGTAAGATGCTTCTTGAGGATGGCGATAAGATCTATGGCTATGCCAAGAAGATGCAGGGCGATCAGTGGGAAATCCGTGTAAACTACAAACAGTATTACTCGTACTACCACAGTGAGGTTCTTAAGGACGGCATTACCGAACCCTCCTTCCTCTTCGGTACAGACGACGCAGGACGCGACCTCTTTACCCGTCTTGCAAGCGGCGCAAGATTTTCCTTTATTCTTGCTGTAATCGTTGCTTCCGTTAACCTTTTCGTAGGTGCTATCTACGGTTCTATCGAGGGCTACTACGGCGGCAAGATCGATATTGTCATGGAGAGAATCGTTGACCTTCTTTCCTCGATTCCCTTTATGATAGTTATCTCGCTTCTCAGATATAATCTTGACGTATCCGACCTCGTTATTCTGTTTATCTCCTTCTTCCTTACCGGTTGGACGGGAATGGCAGCGAGAACGAGAATGCAGTTCTACCGCTTTAAGAACCAGGAATACGTTTTGGTTGCAAGAACTCTCGGAGCAAAGGACTCCAGAATTATGTTCAAGCATATTTTCCCCAACGCTATCGGTACTCTTATCACCAGCTCGGTTCTTGTTATCCCCGGTGTTATCTTCTCCGAGACAAGCCTCAGCTATCTGGGTATTATCAACCTTAACGGTGACACAATGACCAGCGTAGGTACTCTGCTTTCAATGGGACAGGGTAAATTGTTCACACATCCCCATATCATACTTTTCCCCGCGATCTTCATCAGCTTGTTGATGCTTTGCTTCAACCTGTTTGGTAACGGATTGCGCGACGCGTTTAACCCGTCCTTGAGAGGAAATGAAGAATAAGGAATTTACAAAAATATTTCTATTACAAATAAGATTGAGCCGATGTGGCAGGGAATTGTCCCGTGTCATATTCGGCGGAAAGGAATGATCTATTTATGGATAAGGAATTAGAAGTAAAGAATCGTCTATTTATGGATAAGAAATTAGAAGTAAAGAATCTGCAAATATCATTCCGTACTCAAGGTGGAATTTTAAAAGCCGTTCGTAACATCTCCTTTGATCTTTACGAGGGAGAAACTTTGGCGATAGTTGGAGAATCCGGAT
>JAZNII010000159.1:0-17807 GCA_045577415.1 Eubacteriales bacterium | reverse complement strand
CCGCCGTCATTGAAAGAAAAGACGATAAGCACCACAATAGGAGCGTAAAGCAGGGCGAAAATGACGAGCATATAGAATTTCGATAAAAATTTCATCATATAATGACACCTCCTTCATCGTCGGAGAATCGGTTCATTATCCAAACCGAGATGAGAATGAGGATCATCATTACCAAAGAGATGACCGCGCCCACGTTATACGTGCTGGGGTTCTGGAAAAGTCGCTCGATAGTGTCGCCTATAAGGTCGATCTTGCCCGCGCCAAGCTTTTGGGAAATATAGAAGGTGCTGATCGAGGGAACGAACACCATCGTGATGCCCGATACCACGCCCGATATAGTCAGAGGAAAGACCACCTTGGTCATTGTCTGGAAGCTGTTGCAGCCAAGATCGTGCGCCGCCTCAAGATAACGGTTGTCAAGCTTGGTCATGGACGTAAAGATAGGCAGCACCATGTAGGGCAGAAAGTCGTAGACCATACCCAAAATTACGCCGAAATCTGAGCCGACGATGGGGAGCTTGGAAAGTCCGATGCTCTCAAGAAAGGAGTTGAGAAGTCCGCCGTTGTCCAGCAGCGCCATAAGCGCGTAGGTACGGATCAGCAGATTGCACCACATCGGGAGCATGATAAGCACCATAAGTATTTTCTGGGTCCTCGGCTTGCTTCTCGCCATAAAATAGGCGAGAGGGTAGCCTAAAGCCAGACAGACAACCGTGGCTATCAGCGCAAAGGCGATAGACAGCACGAAAACGTTGCCGTATTGCGAAAGCGTAGAAATATTTGAAAGCGAGAATTTTCCGTCCTCCGTAAAGGCAAAGTAGAGAACGAAAAGCATCGGTGCCACGATGAAAAGTATCATCCATACTATGTGGGGAGCCGCCGCCATTCTCTGAAAGACAGATCCTCTTTTCATTCTTCGCCGTCCTCCTCTTGAGGCTCGGTGGGATCAGAGAGTTGGTCAAGCTCGTCCGAGAAGGAGGAATAGTCTCCGAACATACCCGAAAATTCGGATTTGTTCATTATATGTATTGCTTCGGGTTCGATAAAAAGACCGATATGCTCGCCCTCAGCGACGAAATCGGTTGTCTGTATCATCCACTTAAATCCGCCGATGTCTACGATTATCTCCCAGTGAACGCCCTTGAAGGTTACCGACGTAACGGTTCCCTGAAGCATACCCTTGTCGGGAGATACCACGTCAACGTCCTCGGGACGCACTACAACGTCGACCTTCTGATTTTTCTCAAATCCCTTGTCCACACACTGGAAGGTGTGACCCGAGAAGCGAACCTTATAGTCGTCGAGCATAACGCCGTCAACGATATTACTCTCGCCTATAAAGTCTGCGACAAAAGCGTTTTCGGGTTCGTTGTAAATGTCGGTGGGAGAGCCGATCTGCTGTATCTGTCCGTTAGCCATAACTACCACGGTGTCGGACATCGAGAGCGCCTCCTCCTGGTCGTGGGTGACGTATATAAAGGTGATACCGGTTGCCTTTTGTATCTTTTTCAGCTCGTTCTGCATGTCCTTGCGGAGTTTCAGGTCAAGCGCGCCGAGAGGCTCGTCAAGGAGCAGGACCTCGGGCTCGTTTACGAGCGCGCGGGCAATAGCGACTCTCTGCTGCTGACCGCCCGACAGAGTGCTTACCTTACGGCGTTCAAAGCCCTTGAGGTTGACCAAAGAGAGCATTTCCTTTACCTTTTCTCTGATAGTCGCCTCGGGGGTCTTTTTCAGACGCAGACCGAACGCAACGTTTTCAAAAACGTTGAGGTGGGGGAAGAGCGCGTAGCGCTGAAAGACCGTGTTGACAGGTCTTTTGTGAGGGGGAACGTCCTTGACGCTTTTGCCGTCAAACTGTACGTCGCCCGTATCGGGGATCTCAAATCCTCCGATAATGCGCAGAGTAGTGGTCTTACCGCATCCGGATGGACCAAGCAGAGTTACGAACTCCTTGTCGTGGATCTGCAAATTGATGTGGTCGAGGACCGTTTCTCCGTCAAATGCTTTTGACACATCAGTCAGGTTGATGATTACTTCCTTTTCCATTACACATAAAAACTCCTTTTAAAATCTGAGATTAGCGTTCCCCGCGGTAATGTAGCGGGTATCGCCGAAATTTTTGATGCGTTTTCCGACAATGTGTGGCACACAGGTTATTTCCTTGCCGTTTCCGTCTTAGAACGACAGATACCGTCCCGAAATAGCATTTTGTCAACAGGACAGTATATAACAGCATACATTGTATCATAAATTTGCTGTAATTGCAATAGTTTTTAAAAAAAATCCCGAAAAATCGGGATTTTTTGAGAATATTTTTAGGTTTTTCCGCTTTGATAGTGAAAAATGGCGTTTATTTTGCAAAAATCTCCCAATTTCTTTGAAATCCTCTCAAATTCTCGCTAAATTGCAGATTTTTGATCCCTTGAATGACACTAATAGCCACGGGAAAGCTCGGAGATCTTTTCACAGAGCAGATCTACGTCCTGTGAGGTGTTAAAAATGCCGAAGCCTATCCGCACAGCTCCACCCTCGGGAGTTCCTAACGCCTTGTGAGCGAGAGGGGAACAGTGGTAGCCCGTGCGCAGACAAAATCCGTCCCGCGCGAGAATATTGCCGACGTCGTCGGCGGGGATGCCGTCAATATTGAAGAGCAGAACGCTGCCGGGCGTGTCGTCGTAAACGGTTACTCCGCGGATGCTTGTAAGACGGTCGAATGCCTTAAGCCACAGGTCTTTTTCGTGTTCCGCGATCCTCTCCGCGCCAAATCCCTTTATAAATTCAAGCCCCGAGCAAAGCCCTGCGATGGCGGGGGTGCAGAGCGTTCCGCCCTCGTATCTTTCGGGGGAAAGCCGCCCCATTGATAATTCAAGAGAGTTGACTCCGTTGCCACCCTCGGCAAGGGTGGAGAGCAGGGGAAGACCGTCCCTCGTTATCATAATTCCCAAGCCTTGGGGAGAATAAAGACCCTTGTGGGCTGGGAGACAGAGAATATCTATGTAGTCCTCGGTCATGTTTATGGGCAGATGTCCCGCCGATTGCGCCGCGTCAACGCAGAAAATGATGCCGTGACGGCGGCAGAAGCGTCCGATCTCGCGGATGGGCAGGGTATAGGAGCAGATGTTGGATGAATGTATGCAGACAAGCATCTTCGTTGACGGACGAAGCTTTTTTATTATGTTGTCAATGATCTCTGCGGAGGAGAGAGCCTTGCCCTTTTCATACGCCTTGAACACGTCATAGCGGACAATATCGTCTTTGGCAAGACGCGCCGTGGGACGGAGAACGCTGTTATGCTCCATATTACTTATAAGCATGTGTCCGCCGCCGCTCATAACGCCCTTTATTGCGAGATTTAACGCGTAGGTGGTGTTGAGGGTAAAGACTACGTTTTCGGGCGACGCGCCGAAAAGCTCTGCTACCGCCTCTCTCGCCTCAAAGACCTTCTCGGCGCTGCGGAGCGCCAGATAGTGAGAGCCTCGCCCGGGGTTGCCGCAGTAGTTTTTCATGCAGTCAACCACTGACATAATGACGCTTTCGGGCTTGGGATATGTGGTTGCCGCGTTGTCAAAATATATTATATCGGACATAACGTTCTCCTGGTTGTTAATTTGTAGGGGACGCGGGGGACGCGACCTACTTTCTTTGAAAAGAAAGTAGGCAAAGAAACTTCCCGGGAAAAGGGGTCCTTTTAGGGTGTCGGAGGATTTTTCGCTCCTTCGTCGCTAAAAAAATCCCTCACTGACCTTTTCTTATTGCAAAGGTGTTGAACCCAGCCGAAAAGTTTAACTAAATTTATAGTTTGATTTAAGTTGAAGCAAGCACCCCCACAACTCTAAACCCGTCGGCGAAGCCGCCCTTTCCCGAAGGGAAAGCCTTGTTGAAATTAAAAGTTTTATATGTCTATTATCCTTATCTCACTCTATCAACCCAATGGGGTTGGGGGACACGGGGGAGGGGATGTTCAAAAAATCCGCCTTTGATTTAAATATGCTATCGTCTTTTGCGGATTTTTAGAACTTACCCCTATCCTCCGTGCGGCTTTTCTTTTCGTACTTTTCTTGCAGCTGATGGCAAGAAAAGTACATATAAAAAATGGCTAATCCTAATTTATCTCAAATATTCTTTAACCTCGATGCCTGCGCCGTCAAGAGCCGCCTTGACGTTGCCCAAAAGCGCGCAATCAAATTCAACTCCGTATATGCACCCCTTATCAGAGGCGCTTTTGCTGATCTTGACCGTGCTTGCGCGCAAAGTGTTTTTTGCAAGCGCCCTCTGCGCCTTCAGCGCCATAGTCATCGAACCCGTCACGGCAGTGCATACCGTGGCGGTGCGGTATGGGGATCGTGGCATAGCTATCTCCGTTCTTTCCGAAAATTTCGGAAACTGCCGTTATTGAGGAAGCCCTCGTTATATTGTATGCAGTATCGCCACGGATTGACAGGATGCGCCGCAAATTGAGAGTAGAAAAACTATTTTCGCCAATTTTTGCAAAGCACTTGATTTTTTGGAATATATAATGTATAATGAATATAAATATAATTAAAATGCGGAACTGCGCCCCTTTGCGGTTCTCGGGAGGAAAAAATGAGCGACAGAGTTTCAAAAGCCAACTATTATCTTGATATTGCAGAAACGGTTGCCGAGAGAGCGACCTGCATGCGCCGCCATTTCGGAGCAATAATCGTTAAGGACGACGTTATCGTTTCTACGGGCTATAACGGCGCGCCCAGAGGCAGAAAGAATTGTACCGACATCAATTTCTGCATCAGAGAGCAGTTGAAGATCCCGAGAGGCGAGAGATATGAGCTTTGCCGCTCTGTCCACGCCGAGGCTAACGCTATCATCGCCGCCCCCAGAGACAGAATGCTTGGCGCGACCCTTTATATGGTCTGTGTAAACCCTGCCGACGGCTCGCTCTATTCAGGTACTAACAGCTGTATGATGTGCAAGCGTCAGATCATCAACGCGGGCATCGAGACCGTAATCGTCCGCGATACCAAGGACGTGTACAGAGTTATCTCGGTTTCCGATTGGATAGAGGACGACGATTCGCTTTCGGGTCAGTTTGGATATTGATATTAACGTAAGGATAAGAGAAAATGGAAGAGAATAAGAATATAGCTTCAGAGGGAAAAAAGTCGCGTCCTCGAATCCACCCTGAAAGGATGACGGCAGAAGCTCTCTCGGGCGTTGCCGAGCTTGAGACGCTCTGCTTCGCTGAGCCTTGGAGCGCAAAAAGCCTTGAGCTTTTGACTAATGACGGCATCGGCGTTGGTATGGTCTGCCGCAAGGACGGAATTATCTGCGCTTACGGCGGTATGCTTGTGGCGGTTGACGAGGGACAGATCACCAATATCGCCACTCACCCCGATTTTCGCCGTATGGGTTACGGTAAGGCGATAGTCGAATCACTCATCAAGTACGCAAAAAATAATCGCCTTGACTCGATCTCACTTGAGGTCAGAGAGTCAAATCGCGCGGCGATCTCCCTTTATTCAGGTCTTGGCTTTAAGGTCGAGGGCAAGCGAAAGGACTTTTATACCAAGCCTACCGAAGCGGCGCTTGTTATGATACTTCGTATCAAATAAAGTGCAGAGTGCAGAGTGCAGAGTGCAGAGTTTTGCTCTCGGCGATGCAACTAAACCAATTTTTTGAAAGTTTTTGAAGATTCTTAAGAAACTTTTTTCAAAAAGTTTCTTAAGTGGGTGCAGGGCAAAGCCCTGCGAGAGTAGGAATTATGTATATTTTAGGAATGGAAAGCTCCTGTGACGAGACCTCGGCGGCTGTCGTCGAGTACGCGAACGGAGTGTTTGAAATAAAATCGAATATAGTAGCTTCGCAGATAGAGACCCACAGGCTCTACGGCGGCGTTGTTCCGGAGATAGCAAGCAGGGCGCACATCGAGGCGGTGTCGTCTATTACCACCGAGGCGCTGGAGAGCGCGGGGATAACTCTCGCAGATCTTGATTGCATTGCGGTCACAACACATCCGGGACTTATAGGCGCGCTTCTTGTAGGCGTGAATTTTGCCAAATCCTTGGCTTTTGCAAATAATATCCCCTTGGTTTCGGTCAACCATATTCACGGACATATCTCGGCGGCTTATCTTACCGACAAGACCCTTGCTCCCAAGTTTTTGGCGCTTGTGGTGTCGGGCGGACATACCTCGATATACGTTTGCGAGGATCATCTCACGCTCCGCGAGATCGGAACGACGCGAGACGACGCGGCGGGCGAGGCGTTTGATAAGATCGGACGTGTTATAGGTCTGCCTTATCCCGGCGGCGCGGCGCTTGACAAGCTTGCCTACGAGGGAGACCCCAAGGCGATAAAGCTGCCGTCTCCCGCTCTTGCGCACACGCTTGACTTTTCCTTCAGCGGTATCAAGACCGCCGCTCTGAATTATCTCAATTCCGCGGCGCAAAAGGACGAGCCTATAAACAGAGCCGACGTGGCGGCATCCTACACTAAGCAGATAGTCGACGCTATCGTCAAGCAGACCTCGGCGGCGCTGGACGAAACGGGGCTTGACACCTTGGTGCTTGCGGGCGGTGTTGCGGCCAACTCCCACCTCCGTAAGGCTCTTGAGGAGCTTTGCGAGAGCAAGAAGGTCAAATTCGTCGTTCCGCCAAGGTCGCTTTGCGGCGACAACGGAGCGATGATCGCGGTGTCGGGCTGCTTTGAGTATCTTGCGGGCAATTTCGCGGACACCTCTCTCAATGCGTCGGCATCCGACGATATGTAGAAGCTTGTGTCTGTAATTCTTAATGAATGTTTGTTCGATGTTTCGCCGTCTCGTTTCCCACACGCCTTTTCCACAGGTGTTGAAAACTTCGCGCTATGGTCGTCAGATTTCGACAGAAATGTATAAATATACGCAAAAATTGCCACGATTTTCCTTTAATGACAAGGATTTGTGTGGATAAACTTGTGGAAACTGTGGAAAAATCGAACCTTTTTTCGCTTGTTGAAAACCTGATTTTGAAGAATTTTTTCGGATTTTTTAGTTAAATTATAACGCTTTTTATTGAAACAATTTGTAAACTTTATTTTCAATTTTTAATTTTTAAGGATGTGAATTTATGAACTATTTTGGTAACGAGGACGCAAATAAGACGGTAGAAAAGCAGAGCATATCTCCTGCGGTAATTCGCCGTCTCCCAAGATATTATCGCTATCTCTGCGAGCTGATCGCAAGGGGTAAGACCCGCATTAGCTCAAGCGAGCTTGCAGGTATGATGCACGTGACCGCATCCCAGATACGTCAGGATCTTAACTGCTTTGGCGGATTTGGTCAGCAGGGATACGGCTACAACGTCAATTATCTTTTTGCCAAAATAAGCGAAATACTTGGTGTCAGCGCAGGCTTTAAGGCGGTAATTATCGGCGCGGGTGACCTTGGCAGAGCGCTTGTCCACCTCTCGATGTTTGAAAAACGCGGAGTTGATATACGCGCGCTCTTTGATACCGGCAACGAGGCGGAGGGAAAGGACTGCGCGGGCGTGCCTGTCTATTCCATAGATCAGCTTGAGGAGTTCTGCGCCGAGAATAAGGTGGATATCGCGGTTCTTGCTTGTCCCAAGCATCTTGTTAAGGGCATCGCCGACCGTTGCGTCAAGCTCGGTATGAAGGGACTTTGGAACTATATGGGCGTTGAGCTTGATTACAAGGACGAGGATATTATAGTTGAAAACGTCCATTTAGGAGACTCTCTTATGATAATGAATTGCCGTATATGCAGACAGGAGGGCTATGAAAGAACGCCTGTTGAGATCGAGTCCGGCAACGACTCCGAGTCTTCGCTCTGGTAAGTATCCAATAAAAAGAGAAAAGAGAATTCTGATGAAATATAAGATAAATTACGGTAGCCGCATAGCGGTCATCCCTGAAAACGCCATAGATGCGCTCTCGCGCGCGGGAGAGGCTGACCTTAAGGTGCTTATCGCCCTCTGCTCGCTGGGCGGAAACGCCGATGCCAAAAAGCTTTCAAAGCTTGCCTCATGCGGTGAGGAGGACGTGAGAGAAGCGTTGTCCTTTTGGCGCGGAACGGGTGTTATTGAGCCTTGCGGCGCTAAAGAAAGCGTAAGCGAGACCGTGACGCTTGAAAAGGAAGAAGCCGTCTCCAAGGAAGCCGTCAAATTCGAGGCGGCTGATAAAACAAATGAGCTTGCTTCGCCCAAAAAGCTTCGCGGTGCGGACGAGCTTCCAAAATATACCTCCGACGAGCTTTCCGACATACTTGAAGGGAGACCAGAGACCGCCGCACTTATAGACGAATGTCAGCGCATTATGGGAAAGGTCTTTAATATCAAGGAGATCAACATCCTTTTGGGACTTGTCGACTATCTTGAGCTTGATTGCGAATATATTATGATGCTCTTGACCTACTGTGTGTCTGTGGGCAAAAAGACGCTCCATTATGCCGAAAAGCTGGCATTTGCGCTCTATGACGCGGGAATCACCAAGGGTGAGCAGCTGGCAGAGGAATTGCGCCGTCGCGAGGCGGCGGCAAGCGCCGAGGGCAAGATCAGAGCGATGTTTGGCGTAGGCGAGAGAGCTTTTACTACCAAGGAAAAGAAGTTCATTTCGGCTTGGATCAACGATCTGGGATACTCCGAGGAGATAATAGAAAAGGCGTATGAGGTAACCGCCGACGCTACGGGTAAAGGCTCGTTTGCTTATGCAAATTCGGTTCTGGAGCGTTGGAACGCCGCGGGACTGCGTACTCTGTCTGAAATAGAGGAGTCCTACAAAAAGGGCGAAGGCTCGGACAAGCCCTCCGAGGGAAGCTTTGATACCGACAGCTTCTTTGAGGCGGCGGTCAGACGCAGTCTCGGAGAATGACCGATATAGAAATACATACATAGGATGTAGATTATGGGATTTAACAGAGAAAATTACGCGAGAATAAAGGAAGAATACTCGGGAAAGTATCTTCGCGCTCAGGAGGCGGCGAGACTGCGCAGATCCGAGATCCACGCGCTTCTCCCCGAAATAGCTAAAATAGACGCGGAGCTTTCGGCGGCGGGAGTTCGCATATTTGAGGCATCTCTCAAAAACGACAAGGCTATGCTTGACGCTATAAGCGAGGAGAATATTGCTCTTAACAAAAAAAGAGGAGAGATGCTTGTGTCAGCAGGCTATCCCGAGGACTATACCGAGGTAAAATACGAGTGCGACACGTGCGGTGACACGGGAGTGGTCGATTACCGTATGTGCGCTTGTATGAAGGAGAAGCTTATTATGGCGGGACTTGAAAGTTCGGGCATGTATTCTCTTATCAAGGCGCAGACCTTTGATAATTTCGACTTGAGCTTTTACGCGGGCGAGGCGCTTTCGAGAATGAAGATGATCCTCGATATTACCAAAAGCTACGCGGAGGGCTTTGACCCCTCAAGCTCGGGAAGCATCATAATGATGGGTGGTACGGGACTTGGTAAGACCCATCTTTCAAGCGCCATGGGAGGAGTTATTATCAAAAAAGGCAACGACGTTTACTACACGGGCGCTGTTGACATGATCGCTGATTTCGAAAACGACCGCTTCAGCTACGACAGAGGAAACGATACGAGCGCGGCTCTCGATAAATATTTTTCCTGCGACCTGCTTATTATCGACGACCTCGGCACCGAGCTTATCAATCAGTTCAGCACATCCTGCCTCTATAACCTTTTGAACTCCCGATTGGTGAGGAAAAAGGCGACAATAATCAATACCAACTTTACAAGAGACGATCTGAGAAAGAAGTATCAGGACAGAATTACCAGCCGTATATTCGGCGAGTATACTATCCTCCCGTTTTTGGGAACAGACATCAGGGAAAAGAAAATATATAAAAAATAAAAGCAGGATCTTCAGATCTGTTCTCTGAAAGACAACTTTACGAGAATACGGCATATCTCAAAAGAGGTATGCCGTGTTTTTGTATTTGTCAGGGAAAATGATGTTCTTCTTCCCGAAATGCAATTTCGTAAAAATTCACTAAATATATTTACAAACCGCAAAATTTGTGGTATAATAATTCTGCCAAACAAAACCAAATAACTTTTTAGGATAAACGCCCTATTTTTTTATAGGGCTTATACCGTTTTCTATTTTTTGCGAGTCGGACTAAATCAGGCAAAAACGCTTGCTCCTCTGACTTGCATTGGTGTTTATCCGTGTAGTTGGTTTTGTTTGGCGACAATTGGAGTTCGCGTTTTTCGGTGCGTGGCTTCGGTTGCGCACCTTTTTATTATATGCCGATAGGGGGATATATGAGTAAAAATAAACAAAAAAAGGCAATAGACGTTACCGGTGTAGAACTTACGCCCGGAGAGCCTGCCAGATGTCTTGGTAACGGAGAGAGGGGCTTTGAGTGTTGTTGCGACGAGTGCGACTACTATTTACTTTGTTTTCCCGAATTTGAGCCAAAAAGCAAAGAAGAAAATATCACAAAAATAAAAACGGGGAATTGAAAAATTCTCGGTTTTTTACGAATAAAATCTTTTTTTTTTGAGAAAAATACAGGTGAGATCAAATTTTTCTTTGAAAGGATCAAAAAAATGCAGGGAACTATGACAAAAGAAGCAGAAATGCTTGAACAGTTATATAAAAACGTAAAAATGGGTTCGGATTCTATCGTCAAGCTGCTGCCCAAGGTCAGCGACGGAAATTTCAAGACCGATCTGACCGATCAGCTTAACGGCTACGAAAGTCTCGCGACAAAGGCGAAGAAAAGATTGAAGGAAATGGGAGCCGAGGCTAAGGAAGAAAATCCTATGATCAAGCTCTGGTCGAGCATCGGCATGGCTATGAGTACTCTTACGGACTCTACCGACAGTCATATCGCTCAAATGGTTGCAGAGGGTTCTACTATGGGCGTTACCGACGGGATCAAGCTTCTCCGCGATTATGAGAACACCAACGTGTCCGAGAGCGCTTTGAAGCTTGTGCGCGAGGTCATTGAGTTTGAAGAAAAGAATCTTGAGAGAGCAAAGTCTTATATTTAAAAATCAAGGGAAGACGCGTAGCGTCTTCCCTTGATGTGTTATATTCAATTATTTCGAAAGATACTCCTTCAAATATTCGATAGCCACACGGTATCCGTCAAAACCGAGGCCCGCTACCGTCTTGACGGCAACAAGCGAGACGAATGAGTGCTTTCTGAAATCCTCACGCGCGTTTATGTCCGAAATATGCACCTCCACCGTGGGTATTGAGACCGCCTTGAGTGCATCGAGGATCGCTACCGACGTATGGGTGTAGGCGGCGGGATTGATGATGATGCCGTCGATCTTGCCGTAAGCCTCTTGTATCTTGTCTACGATACAGCCCTCGTGATTTGATTGAAAAAGCTCACACTGTATTCCGTTTTCGGCGCAGGTGTTTTCAATAAGAGCGCAGAGCGCGTTAAAATCCTGCTTGCCGTAGATGTCGGGTTCACGCAAGCCTAACATATTGAGGTTGGGTCCGTTTATAATCAAGAATTTCATATTTTTGATCCTTTCAGAGCATTCCGAGTTTTTCGAGTATTTCTTTGGCGCAGTCCTCGACATTTCCGTCGTTTGAGACCTCAACGTCGCAGAAGTGACGGTACATAGGGAGCCTTGTTTCGTACATCTTTGCGAGATTTTTGGAAAGCGGACGGCCGTCGGTAGCTAATTTGTCCAAATCGCGGTGGATAAAGACTATTTTTCCGTTCTGACGCAACGCATTATAATTTTCCTTGCGGGTGACCACGCCGCCGCCCGTGGAAATTATTTTTTGACTCATTTTTCCAGCGTTTTCGACCTCGATATGCTCGATCTCGCGGAATTTTTCAATGCCGTAGGAGTTTAGTATATCCGAGGGATGTCTGCCCGTGGAAAGCGCGATCATTTCGTCGGTGTCAATAGCCTCGCGTCCCGTCAAGGCGGAAAGCAGCCTTCCTACGGTGGTCTTGCCGCATCCCGGCATACCGACGAGGATGATATTTTCGGTCTGCGCGGCGATAAGCGCGGTTATACGCCCTATCTCGCCGTCGTCTATCTGCTCTCCGAGGAAAAGCTCGCAAGCTCGCTTTGCCTGCGCCACAAGCATTGAAAGACCGTTTGTCCGCTTTATTCCAAGTCTTTCAGCATCAAGCAAAAGCTTTGTTTTCGCAGGGTTGTAGATCATGTCGATCACACCCTCGCAGGCTTTGAATTTTTCGAGAATTATGGGAGAAACACCGTTTTTGGGGTACATTCCGACAGGGGTGCAGTTGATTATGACCTCTGCGTCGGCGCATTTTTCGTAAACGTTGCTATAATTGATCTTGCCCGTGCGTGAAACAAAGGTGACGGTCTCCGCACCCATATCCTCGGACACCGTTTTTGCGGTCAAGGACGCGCCGCCCGTGCCGAGTATGAGAACCTTTTTGTCTTTTATGGCGATGCCGCTTTTCTCCACGGTGTATGAAAAGCCGTAGTAGTCGGTATTGTCACCGCGAAGTCTGCCATCTGCCGCCCGTGTGATAGTGTTGACCGAGCCTATGCGTAAAGCCTCGTCGCTTATCTCGTCAAGATATGGCATTACCGCCTTTTTGTAGGGGATGGTGACGTTGACAGCGTCAAAATCGCCGTTTTTGAGAAAGTCTTCCACCTCATGCTCGGGCATTTCAAAGAGAGAATAGGAATAGTCCGCAAGCTCTTTGTGGATCTTCGGTGAAAAACTGTGAGAAAGCTTTTCACCAATAAGACCGCATTTCATATTCTTTTTGCCGTATATCATAACAAAACCTTTCAGACTATCTCGGAATATGCGCCGAGAAGTCGGAATTGCTCGCTCCGCGCCTCAAGCTCGCAGAGCAGCTTTTTGAGCGTGTCGGAATAGACCGAGACCGTAAAATCAAAGTAGAACATCGACTCGAAATCCCTTTCGGGTATGGGGCAGGATTCAAGCTTGGTCATATTGATGCCGAGCGCGTTGAAGCAGGAAAGCACGTTGTAAAGCGCGCCGGGCTTATTGGGAGTGACCAGCATAAGCGAGATCTTGTCAGCGCCGGGATAGACCTCGGGGGTCTTGGAAATGCAGATAAATCTCGTGTAGTTGTTGCCCATGTCCTGAACCGATGCGGCGAGGGTGTCGAGACCGTAAAGCTCGGCGCAATACCGCGAGGAAAGAGCGGCAAGGTCATGTCTGTCCGACTCTGCAACGGTCTTGGCGGCAATAGCGGTGTTGGCTACCACCGTGACCTTGACGTTTGGCAGACTCCGCAAAAACGCCGCGCTCTGACTTATCGCCTGCTCGTGGGAGATGATCTCCTTGATGTCGGAGATAGAGGTTCCTCGCTTTGCAAGCAGATTGTGGTCTATCTTCAGTCTGACCGACTTTACGATGTGAAATTTGTGGTGGAGCATCAGCTCGTATACCTTTTTGACAGATCCCGCGGTGCTGTTCTCAATAGGCAACACGCCGTAGCGGCAATCTCCTCGTTCAATAGCTGTGAAAACGCTGTCAAATGTGGGGTAATAGTTGATGGAGGGAAGCTCGAAAAGCTTTTCGGTTGCGATCTGCGAGTACGCGCCCTCGACACCCTGACAAGCCACTCTTGCGCGGTCGGGGAAGATATTGGGCGTTGTGTCAAGCGAGTCCTTTATCTCGTTATACACCGAGGATTCGGGGTTCAATCGGGTTTGCTGATACGCCTTTGATACGTCCATAATCGTGTGATAGAGCGTTCTCGCGTAGCCGTCAAATTCCTCGCCCGCCATCTCGGAGATGCGCTCGAGCAGTGCGCGCTCGCGCGCCGCGTCAAGTACGGGCAGACCGTGTTCTTTTTTGTATTCAGCCACGCCTGCGGCGATAGCCATTCTTTTCTTGAAAAGCTCGACTAAGTCCTTGTCGATCTCGTTTATTTTCTGTCTGAGTTCATTTAAATCATGTTTCATATTTCCAAGTCCTTAATCAAGAATCATATCCATAACAGCCAGTGCGCAAGCCGCCTCGAAAACGGGAACGGCGCGGGGAACGATGCAGGGGTCGTGTCTGCCCTTGATAGTCAGCTTTACGTTCTCCTTTCGGGAGAGCGAGATGCTGTCCTGCTCCTTGCCGATAGAGGGGGTGGGCTTCATCGCCGCTCGGAATATGAGGGGCATGCCATCGGTCATACCACCGAGAATGCCGCCGCAGTTGTTGGTCTTGGTGACGATCCTGTCGCCATCCACCTCAAAGGGATCGTTGTTTTTCGAGCCAAGGAGAGCAGACGAGCCGAATCCGAGACCGAATTCAATACCCTTGACGGCGGGGATGCCGAAAGCTATCGAAGAAATTCGACCTTCGACACCCATAAATATATGCTCGCCAAGTCCTGCGGGAAGACCGATTGCAGCGCATTCGACGGTGCCGCCGACCGAATCGGCTTCAAATCTTGCCGCTTCAATGACCTCGCGCATTTTTGCGCCTTTCTCCTCGCTTATAGTGGGGAAAGAGTGGGCGTGAAGCGCGTCAAAATCGTCTTTTGAGACTCTGACCGCATCGAAAAGCTCGTCTCGGACATCACCAACCGACGCTACGTGTGCCGCGACGTGAATGTTTTTCCTCGCCAATATTTGCAGACATATACCGCCCGCGATGCACATGGGAGCCGTCAGCCTGCCCGAAAAATGACCGCCGCCGCGAAGATCTACGCTGTCGCCATATTTCATTCTCGCGGCAAAATCGGCGTGAGAGGGACGGGGAATATCGTAAAGCGAGGAGTAGTCGCCCGAGTGCTGATCTTTATTGTAAATAACGGCTTCGATAGTCTCGCCCGTGGTCAGGTTTCCGTCAAATCCCGAGAGAAAAACAGGCTCGTCGGGTTCGCGTCGTTTTGTAGAATAAGCATCATTGCCGGGCGCGCGGCGAGCCATAAATGCTCGGAGCGCCTCAAAATCGATATGCTCTCCTGCGGGGATCCCGTCAAGCGTCATACCGATCTTCTCGTCGTGCGAGCCGCCGTAAATTTTCAGTTTTATGTTTGATCCGTAAGAGTTCATACTCATTCTAAGCACCTGTCAAATAAAATTCTCCGCAAAGGTGGGATATGATTTGTTTATAGCCTCAAATCGTGAGATCTTGACGGCATTTTCGCAGACCAGCGACGCGATAGCCGCGCTCATGGCGATGCGGTGGTCGTTGTAGGAGTCTACCTCGCCGCCCGAGAGAGCTTTCTTTCCGCAGATCATCATTCCGTCAGCTGTTGGAGTGACGGTCGCGCCAAGAGTTGTCAAAGTGTTGCAAACGCTCTCGATTCGGTCGCTTTCTTTTAATCGAAGCCGCGAGGCGTTGAAAATTTTGGTCTCGCCATCGGCAACCGATGCCGCTACGGCGAGGATGGGAACGAGGTCGGGAATATCCGAAGCGTCGATCAGGGTTCCGTGAAGAGCGGAGGGGAAAACCGTAATTTTGCCGTCCTTTCGGGTGATGTCAGCGCCCATTTTTTCAAGAATTGCAAGTATCTCTCTGTCGCCCTGACGGGAATTTTCGTCAAGACCGTAAAGAGTAACAGGATCTTTTCCGATAGCGCCTGCCACAAGGAAAAACGCCGCGTTTGACCAGTCACCGCCAACGATTACCCTTTCGGGGGAGCGAAGTCGGTCTTTTCCCTTAATTTTAAAGCATTTGTCGCTTTCATTATATTGAATATCCGCACCGAAGGCGGTCAGCGCATCCAACGTCATGCCGATATACGGAGCGGATTCTACCTTGCCGTCAAGGGTCAGAGTGCTGTCTCCGTGGGCAACCGAAAGAGCGAAAAGTAGACCACTGATGTACTGCGACGAAATATTCGCCGCAACCGTGTAGTCACCCGACGCAAGCTTTCCCTTTACCGCCAAGGGATTTGAGCCTTGTGGCGAGAGGATTACGCCGCCACTCTGCAAAATTTCGCAAAGCGGAGACAACGGACGCTCTGACAGTCTGCCGCGCATCAAAAGCTCGCAATCCGCGCCGAGAGATGCGGCGAGGGGAAGCAGAAATCGGAGGGTTGACCCCGATTCGTTGCAGTCAAGAGACTGATTTTTGCGCACCTCGGTGATCGGCTTGACAAAAAAGCCATTCTCGGTGCGTTTGATGTCTGCGCCAAGAGCGATGAGACAAGCTGCCGTGGCATCAATATCCGCGTTTGTGTCGGTGCATTCTATCTCGCACTCGCACTCACCGAGAGCGGCGCAGATAAGGTATCTGTGCGCTTCGGATTTAGACGATATGGCGCGGATCTCGCTCTTTGGAGCGTTTTGATAAAAGATCTTATCCATTTTGGAAATTCCTTATTTTATATGTCTTTTCACAGACCCTTGGCGAAAAATGCTTCAAGATCGGTGACGTCAATTTCGTGAATTTTAGAGTTGCCGATGCCTGCGGGAAGGATGAGATTTATTTTGCCGCCGCTCCTCTTTTTGTCGGACAGAGCAATTTCTGCAAGCTTGTCCGCGCCAAAGGGACACTCGGTGGGCAGACCGTAGGCTTTAAGCATCGCAACTATTTCGTCCGCGTCGTCCTTGGTGCAATAGCCAAAGTTGTGAGCCGCCCTTGCGATGAGAACCATGCCGATCGCCACCGCGCTGCCGTGGGAGATCTCAAAATTTGAAAGCATCTCGATCGAATGAGCCGCCGTGTGACCGAGATTGAGAAGCTGGCGGACACCCGTGTCTCTCTCGTCGGCATTCACGATGTCGCGCTTGTTCATAACGCAATTTTCGATTATATCCTCGATCTGCGGCTTAATGGGTGATTTCAGCTTTTCAAAAAGCGGCTTATCGTTGATTATTCCGTACTTTATGACCTCGGCGCAGCCGTCGGCAAAGACGCTTTCGGGCAGAGTGTCGAGGGTCTCGTAGTCGCAGAGGACTAACGACGGCTGATAGAACGCGCCGACAAGATTTTTTCCTGCGGGGATGTCGATGGCAGTCTTGCCGCCCACCGACGAATCCACCATAGCCAAAAGGGTGGTGGGTATCTGGATGAACCTTATGCCGCGGAGATAGGTCGCCGCCGCAAAGCCTGCAAGATCGCCGACCACGCCGCCGCCAAGCGCAAAAATGCAATCCGAGCGCGCGATCTTATGCTCAGCCAAAAAGTTAAGGAAACTTAAATATGACTCTGCCGACTTTGATTCCTCGCCCGCCGCTATCGTAAAGCGGATAGGCGAAAAGCCCGATGAAACAAGACTTTTTTCAAGTCTTTCCGCATAGAGCGGAGCGACGTTTCCGTCTGTGAGGATCGCCGCCGCAGAGGGTTTTATCACCTTTGCGGATTCCTTGCCCGCGCGGTCAAGTATTCCTTTTTCTATGATTATGTCGTAGACGCGAGACGCGTTGACGGTTACTTTTCTCATAATTTTGTCCTTGTGTTAAGATTTTTGACGGTCATCCGTCGATCTGCTCCTTGGCGATCCTGCCCTCGCGCAAAATCTCTCTCATTTTGTCACGGTCGCAGGCTTCCAAAGCGTCGCGGTACTCGGTGAGTGAGCTGATTATACTATCAATTTCGTAGAGCAGAGGATCCTTGTTTTCAAAAAACAGTTCCGTCCACATAGTCTCGTTGAGCCACGCGACTCTCGTCATGTCCTTGTAGCTTCCGGCAGAGTATCCCTTGTGGTTTCTTGCGGTGGGGCTTTTGACATAGGCGTTTGACACCACGTGCGCCAACTGCGATGTGAATGCGATCATCCTGTCATGCTCCTCGGCGGTGGTGAAGGAATATTTACCGAATCCCGCAGGAGCAAGCAGCTTCTTTATTTTGTCAAAGAAGGCGATGTCATCGAATTTAGGGGGAACTATGACCATAGGCGCGCCCTTGAACATAGTCGCCTTGGAGTATTTGTA
>JAZNII010000158.1:0-3142 GCA_045577415.1 Eubacteriales bacterium | reverse complement strand
AAATAGCCGTAATTTTTTGCCTCGATGCAGATCTTCATCTCCTCGTCGCCGAGAAGTGAATATCCGTTGTCAGCTAAAGTCTTTTTCAGCTTATTCACCGTCTCCGCCGTCTCGGCAAGTCGGTCTTTATAGCCCTCGGACAGATAAAGATTTGCTCTGTCGATCGATTGCAAAATCAAATATGACGGACTTGTTGAAGCAAAAAGCGCCATAGCCTGCTCAGCCATATCGAAAAACAGATCGGGGGCATTTTTTGAAATATGCAGATACGCGCCGCCCGTCAGCACGGGGAGAGTTTTGTGCGCCGAATCGCAACAAATATCGGCTCCAAGGTCAATGGGATGTCTTGAGCTTGGTAAAAATTTCAGATACGCGCCGTGTGCGTTATCCACCGCAAGCAGAACTCCTCTTTTGTGACAGACCTCGGCGATCGCCCTAATATCCGACACAAATCCGAGATAGTCGGGGCTTGTGAGATAGACCGCAGTGGGCAATTCTGCCATTTCATTCAATTTTCGCTCTATCTGCTCCGCGGTCGGGCGGCAGGAGATAAGATTATCGTCGCCCGTGGGATAGAGCCATTCTACCTCCGCGTCGGTCAATGCCAAAGCCGACAAAAAGGTCTTGTGGGCGTTTCTTGCCGCTAAAATAAGCGGTCTTTTACCATCTTTTTTTGCCTGCAAGGAAATAAGATAGACCATCGCGCGGATGCAGAGCGACGAACCCTCGGTGCTGTATTTTGTTTTTCCACTGCCGAAAAGCTCGGCGGCGTTTTTTTCGCTCTCGGCGATGATCCCATCGGCGCTATAAAGCACGTCGGCGCCGTCCACCTCGGTTATGTCTCTATGCTCAACGCCAAAAAAGGGGACGCCCTTATGCCCCGGCATGTGCAATCGCAGCTTGTCCTCACGGGCGTATTCACTGACGAAATCGCAGATTGGTGTTTTCATAAGCATCCCCTTTAATGATATTTAAATTCAGTTTTCTTCGCTGTCAAGGGTCTTGGCGACCTCAAGCATTATAGCGCACTCCATTCTCTTTTTGAAAAGCTCGCAACCGTACTTGTAAACTCCTCGGACGCTTCCCGTGGAATGGTAGGCGTTTGCCGCGCAACCGCCCGAGCAGTAAAGTCTTGCCCAGCAATCGCGGCATTCGGGACGGGAATAGACGTTGCAAGCGGCAAAATCCGCTTGGGCTTCAAGGTTATCGACACCGTCAAAGACGTTGCCGAGCTTGAATTTTTCCTCGCCCACGAACTGGTGGCAAGGGTAGAGATCGCCCCAAGGAGTGACCGCCATATATTCTGTTCCCGAGCCACAGCCCGAGATCCTCTTGTAGATGCAAGGACCGCCCTTCAGGTCTATCATATAGTGATAGAAGGTAAAGGGTCTGCCCTCTCTGTGACGCGCAAGCATAAGCTCGGCAAGCTTTTCGTACTGCTCAAGCACGATGGGAAGATCCTCCGCCGTCAGAGACGAGGGATCGCTCTCGGGGCCAACCACGGGTTCCATAGAAAGCTCGGTGAAGCCAAGGTCAAGCATAGTCTCGATGTCCTTAAGGAAATCGGGGTTTGCGTGGGTAAACGTTCCGCGCATATAATATCCCTGACCTCCGCGAGCTTCAACAAGCTTCTGGAACTTGGGAACTATTCTTTCCCAGCTACCGTTTCCCGCGTAGTCAACACGGTAGCGGTCGTGAACCTCTTTTCGTCCGTCGAGGCTGAGTACTACGTTGGAACACTCGCGATTGGCGAAATCTATAACGTCGTCGTCGATAAGCATACCGTTTGTTGTGAGCGTGAAGCGGAAATTCTTGCCCGCGTCCTTCTCGATGCTTCGCGCGTATGCCACAAGCTGCTTCACAACATCGAAATTCATAAGAGGCTCGCCGCCGAAGAAATCGACCTCAAGATTGTGTCTTCCCTTGGAGTTTTCCACGAGGAAATCAAGCGCTCTTTTGCCCACCTCAAAGCTCATCAAGGCTCTGTCACCGTGATATTTGCCTTGGCTTGCAAAGCAATAGGAGCAGTTGAGGTTACAGGTGTGCGCGATATGCAGACAAAGCGCTTTAACGACGCCCGCGCTCTTTTCCTTCAGCTTGCCTGCCATTCCCTCGAAATTGTCGGGTGAGAACAGCTTGCCTTCTTCCTTCAACGCTTCAATATCCTCAAAGCAGCCCTCAAGCTCCTCGCGAGTAACGCTCTCGTCGCTCGCATACTTTTTGAGCATAGCCGAAATTATTTCTTCCTTTGAGTGGCTCTCGTAAGCCTCGATAACGTCGTAGACCACCTCGTCGACCACGTGTACCGACCCCGAACAGATGTCAAGCACGATATTAAGCCCACCCAATTTATAACAATGTACCATTTTATGTAGATCTCCTAAACAACTAAAAGTAAACAGTGCTATGGGGGAAGGACAGCCTTCCCCCATAAATCTAGTAAGATTTCACCAAATCGAAGAAAAATTTCTCAAGACAAGGCGCACCGGAGAAAGCAAAGCGCAGGCGTAGTTCCCTACGTCAAGCTGCTTTCGAGGAGCAACGCAGTATTGGGGAATTTTTCAAAGATTTATTATTTCTTATTTTCGCACTGCTGATTAGCAATACCGCAAGAAGTCTTGCAAGCAGACTGGCAAGAGGTCTGGCATTCGCCGCAACCGCCGCACTTAGCGCTGTCACAAAGGTTCTTGGTATCTAAAGTCTTAATATGCTTCATGGTGATAATCCTCCAAAAAAATAAATATTTGCTATATTATATCACATTGCTTTAAATAAGTCAATCACGGCGCAAAATTTTATTCGCCCGATTTAAGCTCATCAAAGCAGTTGCTTACAAAAACAATATGCGAAGCGGCAAAAATTACCGAGCGCAACATCGTCTTAGCCTCGGTATTGCTGGTGCCAATCATTTCAACAGTGTCTTTAAGTCCTGCAACATATGCAAGCATGTTTTCAAATTCAAGGCAAAAATAATTGTAAGCCGTTTCGGTATCGTAAATCTTTTTCTGCATTGCAAAAAGCGAAGCGATATTTTCCATCGACAAAACGCTTTTTCCCACGCTTATAAACAATAGATATGCAATCTGCTCGGCGTAATATTGCTTTTTTACGGGAGCAGAAATAACCCCCTTCTTGACATAGT
>JAZNII010000157.1:0-3514 GCA_045577415.1 Eubacteriales bacterium | reverse complement strand
GTCAGATCCACTCTATCGGCAACACACCGTTCCGCACCAAGTTTGAGAAGGATCTGGTTGACTTCCATGGTTGCAGCGGTATCGGCTGTATCAGCGACAGCGATCCCCAGCCGCTTCTCGTTCGCTCCCATCTCGGTATTTACGCCATCACCACAGTAGGCTGTATCAATAACGCCGAGGAACTTGTTGAGAAGTATTACTCGGATCACGGTCATCAGTTTATGGCAATGAGCTCGGGCAAGGTCAATACCACCGAGCTTGTGGCAGGACTTATCAATCAAGCTGACGATCTCGTGTCGGGTATTCTTCACGCACAGGATGAGATCGACGGCTCTTTGACTCTGCTCATTCTGACCTCGGACGGCGAGGTGATTGCGGCAAGAGATAAATACGGTCGTCTGCCCGTTCTGATCGGAAAGAACGAGGAAGGACATTGCGTGTCCTTTGAGTCCTTTGCTTATACCAAACTGGGTTACGAGGATGCCTACGAGCTTGGTCCCCGTGAGATCGTCAAGCTCATGCCCGATAAGATAGAAACACTCTCGCCTGCGGGTGAGAAGATGAAGATATGTGCATTTCTCTGGTCCTATTACGGCTATCCCAACTCTCGCTATGAGGGAAGAAACGTGGAGGTCATGCGCGTGACTAACGGTAAGATTATGGCGCGTGACGAAATGGCAAGAGGTGAGCTCCCCGAGGTTGACTACGTGGCAGGTATGCCCGATTCGGGCGTTCCTCACGCTATGGGCTACGCAAGACAAAGCGGATATGAATACGCCCGTCCCTTCGTCAAATATACGCCCACTTGGCCGCGCTCCTTCATGCCGGCTAATCAAAGCGTTCGTAATCAGGTAGCCAAAATGAAGCAGATCCCCGTTCCCGAGCTGATCGAGGACAAGCGCCTTCTGTTCGTGGACGATTCCATCGTGCGAGGCACACAGCTTCACGAAACCGTGGATTTTCTTTACAGCGCGGGTGCTAAGGAGGTACATATGCGCTCGGCTTGTCCGCCCATTATGTACGGCTGTAAATACCTCAGCTTCTCTCGTAGCAACTCGGATAAGGAGCTTCTCGTCCGTAGAGTGATCGACGAGCTTGAGGGGGACGATGGAGATAAGCATATTGAGGAGTACGCAGATGCCGGCACCGAGAGAGGAAAATGTCTCATTAAGCGTATCTGCGAGGAATTCGGCTTTGACTCCTTGGGCTATCAGTCCCTTGACGGATTGCTTGAATCCATCGGCATCGATAAAGAAAAGGTCTGCACCTATTGCTGGACAGGTAAGGAATAATACGGAGGAAAAATATATGTCAGGAAATGTTCGCCCCGAAACTATGGAGCGTATTACAACGAAAGCGCTTGCGGATGCGTTTATAGAAGAACAGATCAAGGAAATCCGCGCACAGGTCGGTGACAAGAAGGTGCTGCTTGCACTTTCGGGCGGCGTTGATTCGTCGGTCGTTGCCGCACTTCTCATTAAAGCAATCAGAAAGCAGCTCACCTGCGTTCACGTCAACCACGGACTTATGCGCAAGGGTGAGAGCGAGCAGGTCATCGAGGTGTTCGGCAAGGAGCTGGGTGCAAACCTCGTTTACGTAGATGCTACCGACCGTTTTCTCGATCTTCTCGCAGGCGTCAGCGAGCCGGAGAAGAAGCGTAAGATCATAGGCGGTGAATTTATCAAGGTGTTTGACGAGGAAGCCTCCAAGCTTGAGGGTATTAGGTTTCTCGCACAGGGCACCATCTATCCCGACATTTTGGAGAGCGACGGTGTCAAAGCACATCACAACGTGGGCGGTCTTCCCGAGGATATGCAGTTTGAGCTTGTAGAGCCTGTAAAATTGCTCTTCAAGGACGAGGTTCGCGTGGTCGGTGAAGCCCTTGGACTTCCTCACGATATGGTATACCGTCAGCCGTTCCCCGGTCCCGGTCTTGGTGTTCGCTGCCTCGGTGCCATCACCCGTGACAGACTCCACGCCCTCCGTGAGGCAGATGCGATCCTTCGTGATGAGTTTGATAAGAACGGTCTTGCAGGCAAGGTGTGGCAGTATTTCATTGCCGTACCCGAGTTCAAGAGCGTCGGTGTCAAGAACGGAAAGCGCTATGAGGGCTGGACAGCAATTATTCGCGCGGTCAATACTACGGACGCTATGACGGCTACCATAGAGGAAATTCCGTATCCCTTGCTCCATGCGATCTGCGACCGCATCACACACGAGGTCGAGGGCATCAACAGAGTATTTATGGATATTACGCCGAAGCCGATCGGCACGATAGAATTTGAATAAACAACAGAGTGGCGAATGCAAACGGTCGCCACTCAAATTTTGCGTCGGAGGAAGAAAAGAACAGATAATAGTTGACATAAACGTCAAAATATGATATAATTACAGAAACGAATAAATATAAAAGGAACCAGCTGACTGCAGAGGACGTTGGTTCCTTTATGCTTTTTAGAGGAAAAACTTATGGTTAGGAAAAAGAAATTTACGCTTTCGACCACGCAGATCATATTGCTCAGCTTTCTTGTGACCATACTCGCGGGAAGCGGACTTTTGGCATTACCGATAAGCTCTGCAAGCGGAGAAGCCGTGTCGTATCTTGACGCGCTCTTTACGGCAACCACATCAACCTGCGTGACAGGGCTCGTTACTCTCCCCACGGTATCCACTTGGAGCGTGTTCGGACAGGTCGTTATATTGCTCCTGATACAGATCGGCGGTCTTGGAATCATCACAATTATGTCGGGACTGATGCTTCTTCTCAACAGAAAAATGGGCATCGGCGACCGATTGCTCATTCAGGATGCCTTCAACCTAAACACAATGTCGGGACTTGCAAAGTTTGTAAAGAACGTACTGTTCGGCACGCTGATTATTGAAGGGATCGGTGCTATACTGTATATGTTCGTGTTCGTTCCCGAGTTCGGTGCGAAAGGCATTTGGATATCGGTGTTCAATTCTGTTTCTGCTTTCTGCAACGCAGGCATTGATATCATTGCTGAAAACAGTCTTTGCAATTACGCCACAAATCCCTTGATAAACATCGTCACCTCCGCACTCATCATTCTCGGTGGACTTGGATATATCGTATGGTGGGACGTGCTTCGTGTTATCAAGAGCCGTTCGCACAAGAACCGCAGGATATTCAGACATTTGACCTTGCATTCAAAGATTGCTATCATGGCTACGGCAGGGCTCATCCTTGTCGGTGCAATCCTCATATTTGCTTTTGAATATGCAAATCCCTTGACCATCGGAGAGATGTCCTTGTTTGATAAAATTCAAGTGTCCTTCTTCCAATCGGTCACCACGAGAACCGCAGGCTTTGCCACGGTTCCGCAGGAGAATTTAACAAACGCCTCTGCCACCCTATCCATCATCTTAATGTTAGTTGGTGGCTCACCCGTGGGAACGGCAGGCGGTATGAAAACGGTTACGATTGTCGTTCTCGTTTGTTCGGCGTTTGCAACGATAAGAAACAAGAATGGGGCAACCCTTTTCGGTCGCCGCA
>JAZNII010000156.1:0-16262 GCA_045577415.1 Eubacteriales bacterium | reverse complement strand
AGATCCGTATCAACCAATAATTTACAGGAGGAAAAAGAAAATGAAAAAGGGTATTATCGGTAAGAAGATCGGTATGACTCAGATTTTCGACGAAAAGGGTAACGTGATCCCTGTAACCGTTATTCAGGCAGGTCCCTGTGCAGTAGTACAGAAGAAGACCGCTGATAAGGACGGCTACGACGCAATCCAGCTTGGCTTTGTAGAAGCTAAGGAAAAGCACATCACGAAGGCTGAAAAAGGCCATTTTGAAAAAGCAGGTGTTTCCTTCAAGAGACATCTCAAAGAATTCCGTCTTGACGACTGCTCCGCAGTAAACGTTGGTGACGTCATTACAGCCGATACCTTCGCCGCAGGCGACAAGGTCGACGTAACAGGTATGACAAAGGGTCGCGGTTACACCGGCGCTATTAAGAGATGGAACCTTCACAAGCTCCAGGCTACTCACGGTGTAGGTCCTATCCACCGTCAGTCCGGATCTATGGGTGTTATTGACCCCGCGAGAATCTTCAAGAACAAGAAGATGGCAGGTCAGTACGGTAACGAGCAGGTAACTGTTCAGAATCTTAAAGTTGTAAAGATCGACAGCGAAAAGAACCTCATCGCAGTTAAGGGCGCTATCCCCGGTGCGAAGGACGGTATCGTATTCATTCGCGATTCGATCAAAGCATAATCGGAAGGAGGAAATAAATAATGCCTACTATTAAAGTTGTTAATATGGCCGGCGCAGAAGTCGGATCCATGGAGCTCTCGAACGTTCTTTTCGGAGCTGAAAATGTAAACGGCACTGTCCTCCACGCCGCAGTAAGAGCTTACCTTCTCAATCAGAGACAGGGAACTCAGTCCACCCTCACCCGTTCCGAGGTTTCCGGCGGCGGCAGAAAGCCCTGGAGACAGAAGGGTACAGGTAGAGCTCGTCAGGGTTCGACCCGTTCTCCTCAGTGGACACACGGCGGTATCGCTCTCGGTCCTAAGCCCAGAAGCTACCGCACAGGTCTCAACAAGAAGACCAAGAGACTTGCTCTCATCAGCGCTCTCACCGATAAGTTCAACAACGGTAAGCTCATCGTTGTAGACGACATCAAGCTCGACGCATACAAGACCAAGACAATGGTCAATATGTTCAAGGCTCTCGGAGCTGAGAGAAAGCCTCTCGTAGTTCTTCCCGAGGTTGACGCATTCGTAGTTAAGAGCTGCGACAACATCCAGGGTGCCAAGACCTGCCTCTACAACACCATCAACGTTTACGATATCCTTAATGCTGACACGTTCATCACGACCGTTGCGGCAGTTAAAATGCTCGAGGAGGTATATGCATAATGAGAATGCTTGAAGATGTAATCATTAAGCCCGTCATTTCCGAAGCATCTATGGATCTGATGGCTCAGAGAAAGTATGTATTCAAGGTAGCAAAGACTGCTGACAAGGCTGAGATCGCTCGCGCAGTTGAGGCTATGTTCCCCGGCACTAAGGTCGAGGCAGTAAACACCATTAACATGAAGAGAAAGCCCAAGAGATACGGTGTGCACTTCGGTTACACAACCGCTTGGAAGAAGGCAATCGTTACTCTGACTGCTGACTCCAAGACCATCGAGTTCTTCGAAGGCATGAACTAATGAGGGAGGTCGAAGAGAATGGCTACATTAAAGTATAAACCTACGACACCCGCGAGAAGACACATGTCCGTACCGGTCTACAAGGACGTCATCACTAAGGACGTTCCCGAGAAGAGCCTGGTAGTAATCAAGAAAAAGCACGCGGGCCGTAACAGCTACGGACGTATCACTGTTCGTCACAGAGGCGGCGGAAATAAGGTCAAGTACAGAATTATCGACTTCAAGAGACTTTCTACAGTCCCCGCTGAGGTTATCGCAATCGAGTACGACCCCAACAGAACCGCTTATATCGCACTTCTTCAGAACGAAGAGGGCGTAAAGAGCTACATCATAGCTCCCGAAGGTCTTAAGGTTGGAGACAAGGTGTTCTCCGGTCCTGATGCAGATATCAAGCCCGGTAACGCACTTCCCTTGGCTAACATCCCCGTAGGTACCTTCATCAACAGCATCGAGCTTTATCCCGGTAAGGGCGCTCAGCTCGTTCGCTCTGCAGGCGTTATGGCACAGCTTATCTCCAAGGAAGCAAACGGTATGGCTCAGGTCAGACTTCCTTCCGGTGAGGTTCGCTTCATTCGCCTTGATTGTAAAGCAGTTATCGGTCAGATCGGCAATATCGACCACGACACGGTTAAGGTCGGTAAGGCAGGTAAGACCAGACACAAGGGCATTCGTCCCACAGTTCGCGGTTCCGTCATGAACCCCTGCGATCACCCCCACGGTGGTGGTGAGGGTAAGTCTCCCATCGGTCATGCTAATCCTATGACTCCTTGGGGCAAGCCTGCTCTCGGTCTTAAGACCAGAAACAAGAAGGCTCGCACTGACAAGTTCATCGTAAGACGCAGAAATGCTAAATAAGGAGGGAATATAAAATGAGTCGCAGCTTGAAAAAAGCACCTTTCGTAGAAGAAAAGCTTTATACGCGCGTTTGCGCTATGAACGATAAGGGCGAAAAGAAGGTTCTTAAAACCTGGTCTCGTTCGTCCACAATATTCCCGGAATTTGTCGGTCACACTATTGCGGTTTACGACGGCAGAAAGCACGTTCCGGTATATGTAACTGAAGATATGGTCGGTCACAAGCTCGGTGAGTTTGCTCCTACCAGAACCTTCAAGGGCCACGCAGGCTCCAAGACATCCAACAACGGTAAGTAATCAAGGGAGGAATTAGAAAATGAAAGCATATGCATATCTTAAGTATGCGAGAATTTCCCCTCGTAAGGTAAAGATCGTTCTCGACCTCATTAGAGGTAAGGATGCAGGAGCAGCTATGGCTATCCTCAAGAACACCAACAAGGGTGCTTCTGAGTATCTTATCAAGCTTTTGGGAAGTGCAATCGCAAACGCAGAAAATAATTTCCACATGGATCCTACTAAGCTCTACGTATCCGAGTGCTTCGTATGCCCCGGTCCTACGCTCAAGAGAATTATGCCCAGAGCAAAGGGTAGCGCTGACAGAATCCTGAAGAGAACCAGCCACGTAACCATCGCGGTTGAAGAAAGAAACTAAGAGAGGAGACAAGAGTAATGGGACAGAAGGTTAATCCCCACGGCCTCAGAGTAGGCGTTATAAAGAACTGGGATTCAAGATGGTTCGCAAAAGACGAAGTTTTCGGCGACACTCTTGTATCCGACTACAACATCAGAAAGTATCTTAAGAAGGAACTCCAGGATGCTGGTATTCCTAAGATCGAGATCGAGCGCGACAGCCGCAGAGTGAGAGTATTCATCCACTGTGCAAAGCCCGGTATGGTTATCGGTAAGGGCGGCGTTGAGATCGAGAAGTACAAGGCGCAGCTTGAAAAGATGGTTGGTATGCCCGTATCCCTCAACGTTGTTGAGGTTAGACAGCCCGACCTCGACGCACAGCTCGTTGCTGAGAACATATGCTCTCAGCTCGAGAAGCGTGTAGCTTTCCGCCGCGCTATGAAGATGGCGATCAGAAACACCATGCGTCTTGGCGCAAAGGGTATCAAGATCATGTGCAGCGGTCGTCACGCAGGCGCAGAGATCGCAAGAAGCGAGACCTACCACGAGGGTACTATCCCGCTTCAGACCCTCAGAGCTGACATTGAGTACGGCTTCTGGGAGGCAAACACCACTTACGGTAAGATCGGTGTTAAGGTATGGATCTACAAGGGCGAGGTTCTTAACGAAGTAAACCGCCCTGCACAGAACGGCGAGCGCAGAGATCGCAGAGGCGATCGCAAGCCCTCCGGAGACAGACGTGACAACCGCCGTGGTGGCAACCGCCCCGCAGGTCGTGGCGACAGAGCTCCCAGAGCTGACAGAGCTCCCAGAGACGGAGGTGCTAAATAATGTTAATGCCTAAGAGAGTAAAGTTCCGTCGCGTACAGCGCGGAAGACTTAAGGGTAAGGCTGCAAGAGGTAACACCATTACTAATGGTAACTACGGTCTCGTAGCACTTGAGCCCGCATGGATCACCAGCAACCAGATCGAGGCTGCCCGTATCGCGATGACTCGTTACATCAAGCGTGGCGGTAAGGTTTGGATCAAGATCTTCCCCGACAAGCCCATCACAGAAAAGCCTGCCGAGACTCGAATGGGTTCCGGTAAGGGTTCGCCCGAATATTGGGTAGCCGTTGTTAAGCCCGGTCGCGTAATGTTCGAGATGGACGGTGTAAATGAGGAGGTAGCTCGCGAGGCTATGCGTCTTGCAGGCCACAAGCTCCCCATCAAGACCAAGTTCATGGTTAAAGAAGAAGTAAAGGAGGCATAAGCTCATGACAACTAAAGAGATCAGAGAAATGACAGCTGAACAGCTGAACAAAAAGCTCGCAGAACTTAAGAAAGAGCTTTTCAACCTCCGTTTCCAGCACGCAGTAAATCAGCTTGAGAACCCTCACAAAATGACTGAGGTTAAGCGCGACATCGCACGCGTTATGACAGTTCTCAACGAGAAGAACGCATAAGGAGGCAGTCATGACAGAAGAAAGAGCACTTAGAAAAGTCAGAGTTGGCATGGTTGTCAGCGACAAGATGGACAAGACCGTTGTAATCGCTATCGAGGACAACGTAAAGCACCCCGTATACGGTAAGATCATCAAGCGCACCCTTAAGGTTCACGCTCACGATGAGAACAACCAGTGCGGCATCGGTGACAAGGTAAGAATCATGGAAACAAGACCTCTCTCCAAGACAAAGAGATGGAGAGTTGTTGAAGTGATCGAAAAGGCTAAATAATTGAATTCGAATAGTAGGTACGTCGAAGCGTACTCGAAACAGTAGGAGGAAAAAGAAATGATTCAACAGCAATCTTTAATGAAGGTCGCTGACAACACCGGCGCTAAGGAGCTGATGTGCATTCGCGTTCTCGGCGGAACAGGCCGCAGATACGCTAACATCGGTGACGTAGTGGTTTGCTCCGTTAAGAAGGCAATCCCCGGCGGCATGGTTAAGAAGGGCGACGTAGTAAAGGCTGTAATAGTAAGAAGCGCTCACGGCATGAAGCGTGCAGACGGGTCTTACATCAAGTTCGATGAGAACGCAGCAGTAATTATCAAAGAAGACAACACCCCCAAGGGTACCCGTATCTTTGGCCCCGTAGCAAGAGAGCTTCGTGAGAAGGATTTCCTTAAGATCCTCTCCCTCGCTCCCGAAGTACTTTAAAGAGGAGGTAACGAACAATGGCAAATCTTCATATTAAAACAGGCGATACCGTTGTAGTTCTCTCCGGTAACTCCAAGGGAGTAAAGGGCGAGGTTATCGCAGTTTCTCCCGCAGAGGGCAAGGTAATCGTTAAGGGCGCAAGTATTATCCACAAGCACGTTAAGGCTCGCAGACAGGGTGAGACCTCTGGTATCGTAGACGCAGAAAGCGCTATGTACGCAAGCAAGGTCGCTCTTTACTGCCCCAAGTGCGACAAGGGTGTTAGAGTTCACCACACCGTTGTAGACGGCAAGAAGATCCGCGTTTGCAAGTGCGGACACAAGTTTGACTAAGGAGGGAATTAACAATGGCAAGACTTAATGATATGTACAAGGCCGAGGTTGCTCCCGCCCTTATGAAAAAGTATTCCTACAAGAGCGTAATGCAGATCCCCAAGCTTGACAAGATCGTTGTCAACGTTGGTGCAGGCGACGCTAAGGATAACACCAAGGTTATTGATTCCGTAATCAACGACCTGACCATCATCACCGGTCAGAAGGCAGTTCCCACCTATGCAAAGAAGTCCGTAGCAAACTTCAAGCTCCGTCAGGGCATGAAGATCGGCGCAAAGGTAACCCTTCGCGGTGAGAAGATGTACGAGTTCATGGACAGACTCTTCAACTTTGCTCTGCCCAGAGTTCGTGACTTCAAGGGTATCAACCCCAACGCTTTCGACGGTCGCGGCAACTACTCCCTCGGTCTTAAGGAACAGCTTATATTCCCCGAGATCGAGTACGACAAGGTTGAGAAGATCCGCGGTATGGACATCTGCTTTGTAACTACTGCACAGACAGATGACGAAGCAAGAGAGCTGCTCACTCTTATGGGCGCTCCCTTTGCGAAATAATCGGAGGTAACGGAAAATGGCTAAAACAGCAATGATACTCAAGCAGCAGAAGACTCAGAAGTACTCCACTCGCGAGTACAACCGTTGCAAGATCTGCGGACGTCCTCACGCTTACATGCGTAAGTACGGTATCTGCCGTATCTGCTTCAGAAATCTCGCATACAAGGGCGAGATCCCCGGCGTCAAGAAGTCGTCTTGGTGATAAATTTTGGTTATAATCGCCGATTTGGTCGGTTCGACTTACGCCTTGTAAGTCTTGAACCTCCCAATCGACGATTCTACCTCAAAATTTACCTACCAATACTGCTGGTAGACAGTGAGATTTGAAAAAAATCTCAAAAAACAAAGTGAATTTGCTCTTAAAAAGAGAGCTTTTCAAAAATAATCCTAACTATCGGAAGGAAGTTAATCTACGGAAGCTTTTCCGGGTTGGACTTAACCGCCGATATGCCGCCGAGAAGATTTCGGCAGCAAGAAAAACACATACTTGCATCAGGAGGATAAGAAAATGCAGATGTCAGACGTAATTGCAGATATGCTCACAAGAATCCGCAACGCTAGCAACGCTAAGCACGCGACTGTGGACATTCCTGCATCCAACATGAAGAAATCCATAGCTGATATCCTTGTTGAAGAAGGTTATATCAAGAGCTATGAGGTTATTGACGACGGTAAGCAGGGTATCATCAGAGTTACCCTCAAGTACCTCGGCAAGACAAAGGTTATCAGAGGTCTCAAGAGAGTTTCTAAGCCCGGTCTCCGTATCTACGCAGGCTACGAGGATATGCCTCAGGTTATGAACGGTCTTGGTATCGCGATAGTCTCCACATCCAAAGGAATCATGACAGACAAGAAGGCTCGCGCGGCTAAGGTCGGCGGCGAAGTCCTCGCGTTTGTATGGTAATCGATAGGAGGTAATACTAATATGTCTAGAATTGGTAGAATGCCTGTCGAAATTCCCGCAGGTGTAACAGTAACAGTTAACGGTAACACAGTTACCGCAAAGGGTCCCGTAGGAACTCTTACTCAGTCCTTCAACGACAGAATGACCATTAAGGTTGAAAATAACCAGGTCATCGTTGAGCGTCCCACTGACGAAAAAGAGGACAGAAGCGTACACGGTCTTACCCGTGCGCTCATTCAGAACATGGTAACCGGCGTTCATACCGGCTACAAGAAGGTTCTTCTCGTAATCGGAGTTGGTTACAAGGTAGTTAAGTCCGGCAAGGATCTTCAGCTTTACCTTGGTTACTCGCTTATGCCCGGCAAGGGAACTCCCCAGCAGAAGTACATTATCAGCGAGACCGACACAGTTAAGCTCATGGTTCCCACTGAGGCAGAGATCAAGGCTATGGAGATCGACAAGATGACCACCGAAAAGGTCAACAGCGGTAATGTAATCGTTGTAACCGGTGCAGATAAGCAGGAGGTTGGTCAGATGGCAGCAGTTATCAGAGGCAAGCGTCCTCCCGAGCCTTATCACGGCAAGGGAATCCGTTACGTCGACGAGTATGTTCGTCGTAAGGCCGGAAAGACCGGTAAATAATTGAAAGGAGTGGAGTAACATGGTATCAAGAAAGGACAGCAACAAGGCTCGTCTTAAGAGACATAAGAGAGTCAGAGCAAAGATTTCGGGTACTGCAGCACGTCCCCGTCTTGCAGTATATCGTTCCAACGCAAACATTTCCGCACAGATCATTGATGACGTTGCAGGAAAGACCCTTGTTTCCGCTTCTACTTACGGAGCAGCTTTCGAGGGTAACGGCGGCAATAAGGCTGCAGCTCGCGAGGTCGGTAAGATGATCGCAGAGAAGGCAAAAGCTATGGGCATTGAAGAAGTCGTATTCGACAGAGGCGGCTATCTCTATCACGGACGTGTATCGGAATTGGCTGACGGCGCTCGCGAGGGCGGCCTGAAGTTCTAATCCATCTTGGGTTAGTAACCGGTTTATACACTGTTCAAACAACATTTATTTGAACAATTCAGGAGGAAACCAGAAATGGCATACAAGTTTAATCCGGCAGAGGTTGAGCTTACTGAGAAGCTCGTCTCGCTGAACCGTGTTTCCAAGACCGTTAAGGGCGGACGTATCGCACGTTTCGCAGCGCTCATGGTTGTCGGTGACGGCAACGGTCATGTTGGCGTAGGTCTCGGAAAGGCTGCTGAGGTTCCCGAAGCTATCCGCAAGGGAATTGAAGACGCAAAGAAGAATATGATCACAGTTTCCCTCAAGGGAACAACGATCCCCCACGAGGTTGTCGGTGTATTCGGCGCAGGCAAGGTGCTTCTTAAGCCCGCAGCCCTCGGTACCGGTATCATCGCGGGTGGTAAAGTAAGAGCAGTTCTTGAGGCTGCAGGTATCTCCAACATCAGAGCTAAGTGCCTCCGTTCCAACAATCCTACCAACGTTGTTAAGGCAACTATGGAAGGACTTAAAGAGCTCCGCACTGCTGAAGAGGTTGCGAAGATCCGTGAGATCAGCGTAGAGCAGGTCAAAGGCTAATAAGGGGGTAAGACAAAATGAAAAAGGTTACACTTACAAAGAGTCTTATCGCTACGAAGCCCAATCAGAGAGCGACCGCAAAGTCCCTCGGTCTCAACAAGATCGGTGACTTTATCGTTCACAATGATGACGCTGTTCTTGCAGGTAAGATCAAGGTTCTCGCTCACCTCGTAACGGTTGAGACCGTAGAAGACTAATAGGAGGTATCAGAGAATGAAACTTAATGAACTTAAGCCCGCTGCAGGCTCCGCTAAGGCTGCTTGGAGAAAGGGTAGAGGCGCAGGCTCCGGTAACGGTAAGACTGCAGGTAAGGGTCACAAGGGTCAGAACGCTCGTTCCGGCGGCGGTGTAAGACCCGGATTTGAGGGAGGTCAGCTTCCTCTTTACAGAAAGCTTCCTAAGAGAGGCTTTAAGAACAGATTTGCTACTAACTACGCAATAGTTAACGTATCCGAACTCAACGTATTTGAGAACGGCGCAGTAGTTGATCTCGAGGCACTCCTCGCAAAGAAGATAGTTCGCAAGTCTCTCGATGGACTTAAGGTTCTCGGAAACGGCGAGCTTACAAAGAACTTGACTGTTAAGGCTGCAGTTTTCTCTGCAACCGCTAAGGAAAAGATCACAGCAGCAGGTGGACAGGCAGAGGAGGTATAAAGGATGTTTCAGACGTTAAAAAATGCTTGGAAGACCCAGGAGCTTAAAACTAAACTCCTCTTCACATTGCTTATCGTTATCCTTTACCGTTTGGGTTGTAGTATCCCCGTACCGTGGGTAAACAGTGAACTGGTATCGCAGCATTTCCAGAACAGCTTCGGTGCTATGCAGCTGATCATGGGTGATGCGTTTACAAATGCGACTCTTTTCGCCCTCTCGGTATCTCCCTATATCACGTCGTCGATTATCATGCAGCTTCTTACTGTCGCTATTCCCGCTCTTGAACGTATGGCTAAGGACGGCGAGGCAGGTAAGAAGAAGATCGCTATGATTACGAGAATCGTAACCATGGTGCTCGCGCTAATCACAGCAGTTGGTTACTCTCTTACTATTGTAAATACCGGCTTGGCAAACCTTGGTACGACCAATCAGGTATTTGCGATCGCAGTAATGTCGGCTTGCTTCTGCGCAGGTGCGGCTATCGTTATGTGGCTTGCCGAGAAGGTAAATGAGTTCGGTATCGGTAACGGTATCTCCATTATCCTTTTTGCAAACATTATTGCAAGACTTCCCCAGGTATTCGTAAACCTTTACAAGATGATCAGCAGCACTATTGGACAGGTCAGCGTAGAAGCAAACGCAGATAACATCACAAGTCTTGTGATCGACATCGTTTGGACGCTTCTCATCGTTGCGTTCCTCGTTGCTATCGTTTGGCTCATCGTTTGGTTTAACGATTCCGAGAGAAGAATTCCCGTTCAGTATGCAAAGAAGGTTGTCGGCAGAAAGATGTACGGCGGTCAGTCCTCCAATCTTCCCCTCAAGCTTAACATGGCAGGCGTTATGCCCGTTATCTTTGCAAACTCGATCGTTTCTATTCCCGGCACTCTGGCGCAGGTATTTGGAAACAATGCAGACTGGCTCGTAATGCTGTCTAACAACTATTTCCACTATACCAAGCCCCTTTACGTGCTTGTGTCGATGATCCTACTCTTCGCTTTCGCTTACTTCTATATTATGATCTCCTTCAACCCTGTTGAAGTTGCTAACAATATCAGAAACAACGGCGGCGCGGTTCCCGGAATCCGTCCCGGTAAGCCTACGAGCGATTATATCCGCAAGATCCTCAACAGAATCACATTTATCGGAGCAGTGTTCCTCTGCGTAGTTTCCGAGGTCCCCAAGATGATCGTTGCCGTATTCCAGACATTGGTTGAACTCAACTATGTCGTCGGTAGCAACACCGTTCTTGACGCGATCCAGAACTTCTACTCTCACGGATCCTCCTCCTTCGCAACCCTTGCATTCGCAGGTACCTCCGTGCTTATCGTTGTCGGTGTTATTCTTGAGACCGTAAGAGAGCTTGAGGCACAGCTTACAATGCGTAACTACAAGGGCTTCCTTGATTAATCCACACCAAAATAATTGGAGAATCAGTATGAATTTGATTTTATTGGGTGCTCCCGGAGCGGGAAAAGGCACACAGTCCGCAAAGATTTCCGAAAAGTATAACATTCCTGCGGTTTCCACCGGAGATATGCTCCGCGCGGCGATCAAGGCGGGAACCGAGCTTGGTAAGAGCGCCAAGAGTTATATGGATGAAGGAAAGCTTGTTCCGGACGCAGTAGTCGTTGGAATCATCAAGGACTATCTTTCGACAGAAGCCTGTAAGAATGGCTTCATACTCGACGGTTTCCCCAGAACCATTCCTCAGGCTGAGGCTCTCGAGGCTATGGGCGTTAAGATCGACGTCGTTCTCTCTATCGAGGTTCCCGACGAAAAGATCATCGCAAGAATGAGCGGACGCAGAGTCTGCTCGTGCGGTGCGTCCTACCACGTAGAGTATATCAAGCCCCAGGTTGACGGTATCTGCGATAAGTGCGGTGCGAAGCTCTATATCAGAGACGACGACTGCCCCGAAACCGTTGCAAACAGACTCAAAACCTTTCATGCACAGACCGAACCTCTTAAGGAATTCTACGGCAACCGCGGAAATCTCGTTTGCGTAGAGGGTCAGGAAGAGGTTAAGGACACGACCGCGCTCGTTTTCGCGGCTCTTGACAAGGTCAACGCATAAAATAAACTGAGGTAAGAAACGGATGATACAGTTAAAGAACGCCATTCAGATCAAAGAAATGAAAGAGGCGGGAAGAATTACGGGCGAGGCACTGCTTGTGGCTCGCGAGAACATCCGCGAGGGCATCAGCACCTACGAGCTTGATAGGATCATAAGAGGTCATATCGAGAAATGCGGCGCTAAGCCCTCCTTCCTCGGATATCACGGCTTTCCCGGAAGCGCTTGCATCAGTATCAACGACGAGGTAATTCACGGTATCCCCTCTAAAAAGAGAATTCTTCGCGAGGGTGACATCGTAAAGATCGACGTCGGAGCGTACTACAAGGGCTATCACGGAGACGCCGCAAGAACGATTCCTGTGGGCAAGGTCACAGAAGACGCCGAAAAGCTTATCCGTGTAACGAGAGACAGCTTTTTCGCGGGAATAGAAAAGCTTCAGGTAGGCATGAGACTTGGAGACGTCGGTCACGCTATCGACTCTCTGGTTGTCGCCAACGGCTTTTCAACCGTTAAACGCTACATCGGTCACGGTGTAGGTCACGAGCTTCACGAATCTCCCGACGTTCCAAATTACGGAACCGAGGGCAGAGGAACGAGATTATGCGCAGGTATGACCTTGGCGATCGAGCCTATGGTAAACGTAGGTGGCGAGGGCGTCAGGGAATTGAGCGACGGATGGACGGTAAAGACCGCCGACGGATCGCTTTCAGCGCATTACGAAAACACGGTGGCGCTTACGAGCGACGGAGTGATCGTAATGACCCAGCTTGAATCGGATTTTTGAGTTAAGATTTCAACAAATTTGAATCATTAAAAGAGGTAAATATGCCGAAAGATGACGTTATTGAATTTGAAGGCGAGGTAGTTGAGGTACTTCCCAACGCCGTCTTCAAGGTTAAGCTTCCCAATGGACATATCGTTACTGCCCATCTCTCGGGAAAGCTTAGAATGAACTATATCAGAATTTTGCAGGGCGACCACGTAACCGTTGAGGTTTCGGTATACGACCTTACAAAGGGCCGTATCACATGGCGCTCAAAATAAAAAGATTTTACTAAAAATACTCTAAAGAAAGGTTGGTTTACAGAAATGAAGGTTAAACCGTCCGTTAAGAAGATCTGCGAAAAATGCAAGATCATTAAGAGAAAAGGTAAAGTCATGGTTATCTGCGAGAACCCCAAGCACAAGCAGAAGCAGGGTTAATTCGAGATACATCGACTTTGATCCAACTCAATCTAAAAGGAGAGGTAATACAGAATGGCACGTATAGCAGGTGTTGATATTCCTAACAACAAGCGCGTTGAGATCGCACTTACCTACATTTACGGTATCGGTCGCAAGAGCGCTAACGATATCCTTGCAAGAACCGGTATCAATCCCGATACCAGAGCAAAGGATCTTACCGAGGAAGAAGTAGCAAAGCTCCGTGATGAGATCGAAAACTCTTACACTGTTGAAGGTGACCTCCGTAGAGAAGTTGCTCTTAACATCAAGAGAATGGTAGAGGTTAACTGCTACCGCGGTATCAGACACAGAAAAGGTCTTCCCGTAAGAGGTCAGAGAACAAAGACCAATGCGAGAACAAGAAAAGGTCCCGCAAAGACCATCGCAAACAAGAAGAAGTAATAAAGGAGTGGCATAAAAATGGCAAAGGTAACAAAAAAAGTCGTTAAAAAGCGCCGCGAAAAAAAGAATATTGAAAAGGGCGCAGTACACATTCAGTCCACTTTCAATAACACTATCGTAACTATCACCGATGTTTACGGAAACGCAATTTCGTGGGCTTCTGCAGGCGAACTTGGTTTTAAGGGCTCCAGAAAGAGCACACCCTTCGCTGCTCAGTCCGCTTCCGGGACTGCTGCAAAGGCTGCTGTTGAGCACGGCCTTAAGTCTGTTGAGGTTTACGTAAAGGGCCCCGGCTCGGGACGTGAATCCGCAATTCGTGCGCTCGAGACCTGCGGTCTCCAGATCACGCTCATCAAGGACGTTACTCCCATCCCCCACAACGGATGCAGACCGCCTAAGCGCAGACGCGTATAATTTTACAGGAGGTATTAGACATGGCAAGATATACAGGACCCGCATGCAAGCTCTGCCGTAGAGAGGGCAAGAAGCTTTACCTTAAGGGCGAGAGATGCACCAGCGGTAAGTGCGCAATTGACCGTAGAAGCACAGCTCCCGGTCAGCATGGCGCAGCAAAGAAGAAAATGGGTGAGTACGGTATGCAGCTTCGTGAGAAGCAGTCTACCAGAAGATACTACGGTGTTCTTGAGAAGCAGTTCAAGAACTACTATGAGGAAGCAGCTCGCAAAGAGGGCATGACCGGTGAAAACCTTCTTATCCTTCTTGAGCGCCGTCTCGATAACGTAGTATACAGAATGGGTATGGCTGAGTCTCACAGAGACGCTCGTCAGCTCGTTCTCCACGCACACTTTACACTTAACGGCAAGAAGGTTAACATTCCCTCTATCCTTGTTAAGCCCGGCGACGTTATCTCCGTTAAGGAGTCCAGCCGCGACAGCGCTAAGATCAAGGGACTTGCTGAAGCACTTGAGAGCAAGACTGCTCCGAAGTGGCTTGACGTTGATAAGACCAATCTCCAGGCAAAGGTTGTATCCTTCCCTGCAAGAGAAGACATCGACTTCGATTTCAACGAACAGCTTATCGTCGAGCTTTACTCCAAGTAATACCGCATATAATTCGGATGTTGCGGTATTGCTTGCCGTATGATCCGATGTTCGCAAAGCACACAAGCTTTAACACAAATATTTATAGGAGGTTTTATTTGGAATGATTGAGATAGAGAAGCCTAATATTACTACTGCTGAAATGAGCGAGGACGGTTCCTTTGGAACGTTCGTGATCGAGCCCCTTGAAAGAGGCTTTGGCCACACCCTCGGAAACTCTTTGCGCAGAGTTTTGCTCAGCTCCCTTCCCGGAGTTGCGGTAACAAATATTAAGATCGACGGAGTTCTTCACGAATTTTCTACGATTCCCGGAGTTACTGAGGACGTTACAGAGATCGTTCTTAACGTCAAGGGTATCATCGCAAAGCTTCATTGCCAGGGCCCTAAGACCGTCTTTATCGACGTCGTAGGCGAGCATGAGGTTACCGCAGGTGACATCAAGCAGGATTCCGACATCGAAATTCTTAACCCCAATCACCACCTCGCGACCGTTGGAGAGAACGAGAGATTCTACATGGAGCTCACCTTCAACTGCGACAGAGGTTACGTATCTCAGGAGCGCAACAAGCAGCTTCACAGTGATATGATGGGTATGAATTCCGCAATGCCGATCAATACCATCTACACAGACTCTATCTACACGCCTGTGTATAAGGTAAAATACGAGGTTGAAAGCACCCGTTCGGGCAGCAACACCGATCTTGACAAGCTCACGATCGAGGTACTTACCAACGGTAGCATTTCGGCTAAGGAAGCGGTTTCCCTCGGAGCCAAGATTCTCAATGAGCATCTCAACTTGTTTGTAGATCTTTCTGATGACGCAAAGAAGACTGAGATAATGGTTGAGAGAGAAGAGACCATCAAGGAGAAAGTCCTTGAGATGACCATTGAGGAACTTGACATGTCTGTTCGTTCTTTCAATTGCTTGAAGAGAGCAGGCATTGATACAGTTGAAGATCTTACCAATCGCACCGAAGAGGATATGATCAAGGTCAGAAACCTTGGTAAGAAGTCGCTTGACGAAGTTATTCAGAAGCTCCACTCGCTTGGTCTTGACCTTAAGCGCGAAGAGGAGTAAGAAATTTAGATTAAATACCAGCAGAAGGAGGACTTAGAAATGCCCGGAACCAGAAAACTTGGCAGACCTACCGCTCACAGAAAAGCTATGCTTCGCGGAATGGTTACCCTGCTGCTTGAGAACGGACAGGTTGAGACTACTCTCACCAGAGCGAAAGAGGTTCGTTCCATCGCAGAAAAAATGATCACACTCGGCAAGAAGAACACTCTTGCAAGCCGCAGAGCTGCTCTTGCATACATCACCAAGGAAGACGTTGTAACCAAGCTGTTCAACGAGATCGCTCCTAAGTACGCAGAGAGACAGGGCGGATATACTCAGATATTCAAGATCGGCGCTCGCCGCGGCGACGCTGCTGAAATGGCTATCGTTCGTCTTATCGACGAGGAAGCTAAGGCAGAGTAATTTGAGTTAAATAAATTGGGGACAGACCACTGTTTGGTCTGTCCCCAAGCTTTTTTGTTTACATTTTGGCAAAAATATGTTATTGAAAAGCCTTGTGTCTAATGGTATTCTATATTAAGGATAATTTAGTGCTTTTATGGCATAAAATATCCTTACAATAACAAAAAGGAGGGAAAAGAGATGACGGATTTTGAGAATGAGCAGTTTGAGAATGAAGAAAACGAAGAAATCGGCATTGAAGAGCTTCAAAATGAAGCGCAAGAATTTGAAAAGCTTGTAAAAGAAGAGCTTCGTGACGAAGAATATGAGAGCGCCGAAGAAATTCGTGAAGAAGAAATAGAGAGCCGATTTGACTCCCTTGTGGAGATGCTTGATAACCGACTATATTCTGACTTCGTAAACGCTATCGAAGAATTGAATCCTGTAGACGCGGCAGATTTCTTTTCCCGAATTGAGGCAAAGCGTATCCCGGGAGTGTTCAAGCTTTTGAAAAAGGACACTGCGGCGGACGTATTCGCGGAGCTTGACGCAGATATACAGAAGCGTATCGTGAAGGCTATGACCGATAGGGAGATCTCGGCAATCGTCGAGGAGCTGGCTCTTGACGACGCGGTTGACGCTCTGAGCGAGCTGCCTGCAAATCTCGTAACGAAGATCTTGAAAAATGTGACGAGCGAGACGAGGTCCGAGATCAACAAGCTTTTAGCATACCCCGAAAGCAGCGCGGGAAGCGT
>JAZNII010000155.1:0-2096 GCA_045577415.1 Eubacteriales bacterium | reverse complement strand
GCGGAACGGATTTTATTTTTCACTCCCCTCACTAGGTTGGCAGCGAAACGGATTTTTTTCGCAAGCCCGTTTTCTTGAGGCTATTTCTTCCGATATTCACGGAAAACCCATTTCTTTTGGAACTTTATTAAGCTATTTCTTCGTTCCCCAAGAGAAATCCCTTTCACCTATCGCCTGAAAAACACCGTTTTGGTAATGTGTTTTTCAAAAATAATTTATAAGTTTGTATGCTTGCACAATTTGGTATGCGATTTTTTGTTCGCTATTCATTAGAGTTTTCACACTTTTTGCTGTCTGCGTCGTTGTGAAGGATGAATTTGCGTGATATAATGAAGCAAAGTCAACTCTTGATATGACCAGGTGAGTAAAATGAAGCGAATCGAAGACTATAAAAAAGAAATACAATCTGCAGCCAGTGAATATCTCAACAGGCACAGCGGCTCCGGTGTGATGTACCTCTGCGGTACGAGGGGAATGGGAAAGACGTTGCTCGCCCGGCAGTATGTCAAGGACCAGGGCGGTCTTTACTTCTCTTTCCGGAACCTGGACGCCGCGCTTGCTCCAAAAGTCTTTTTTCCAGACTGCAGCAACTGGGATGCCTTCTTCCGAAAGATCGTGGAAACAAAAAATCGCCCAGTCATCTTTTTTGATGACATGGACGATCGGAATGATAAAGATATTTTTCTTGAGAAGCTGCCTTTGCTGAAAGGCTCGGCATTTGTGGTTTTGATCTACCGAAGAGAAAGTATGATCCCGGAAAAGGCAAAGACGCTGATCCTGAAACCGCTCACTCCTCCGGAACTGTGCAGAGAATATAAAAAGCTGGAGCAGAGGGATGCCTTACGAATCATTGCCATGACAGATGGCATCCCAGCTTTGGTGTTTCTCTTCCGATTGGATGCTAGCTTTGAAGAAAATATCAAAAGCCTTTTTACCGCCGATTCCCTCTATCTGCGGTATGCAGAAGAAAATCTTCGGCGGGAGTTCCGGTCTCCCGAAAGCTACAACACACTGCTCTACGGCTTGGCCATTGGGTGCAACCGCATCAGCCAGCTGGCGGAGTTCTCCGGGTATCCGAAAAACAAGTGCGACAAATACCTGAAGGCATTGGATGCAGCTGGCTGCATTGAAACACAGCAGAAGAAAGACGAGAACGGTCAAGTGCGCACGCACTATTTTCTGAAAGGCGGATACCTTAGAGTGTGGTATCAGCTTTACTTTCCACGGCAGCAGGATTTCATAGATCCGTTGGACGAGGGCACGGTAAAAGAGTTGGTCTTTTGGATCGATGACTGCGCCACCAAATATTACTTCCGGAAGCTCTGCTGGCATTGGTTTTCCAGAAATGCTTCTGGCTTTTACGGAGACGGTTCGGTGGCATCCGAAAATCCTGTGCAGCATGATGTCACCGTCAATGGAGTCCCACTTGATTTCACTCAGCATGGGAAAGATCGAGATCTGTACATGAAGATCTGGGACGATCCGGAGGTTGGATTCCCCAAGGATTTGTTCCAAGAAATTGAGAAGGCCACTACCATAGCCCGACCGTTCTATGACAACATCTACTTTCTGTTTTCAATCGGCCGTGTCTGCAATTATGTAGAAGATCTTCGCAAACTGGGAACCGTTTCGATCGTGGAGCTTCGCAGCTTCTTCGGAAGAAACAACGCAGAGCATTTTGAAAAGCTGTAACATCCACGAAAACATTTTTGTTTGTATCGCTGCGGCGGGACGAGAGTATGATATACCTCTTGCTCCCCCCGGTGATGCAGCTCTATTACAAAAATCCGCTTCCCAGATTTTCTCCATTCCGCTTCACCACCTACACCCCAACAGCCGGATTTCGCGTAAGCAAATCCAGTATTTCCCGTCCCGTAGGGATCCGAAATCCGCCTGTTCTGCTGTCACCGGAAATGATCTGCTCAGTAAGGCAGCATCTCCTTTCCGGCAACAGTGGTCGCAAAAGGTATAACACACTAGACTTTCCAACGGAAAATCGTGTGCCAACAGGGCGCTTTCACCCCTATTGGAAACCCAGAAGTAAAGGAACCTGCAGTCCCTTTACAATCCCAGCTCGTTTATGCATCTGTACCCAC
>JAZNII010000154.1:0-23975 GCA_045577415.1 Eubacteriales bacterium | reverse complement strand
ATCTTCAAGGACCCTCTGACAGAGACTTACGGAATATAAGCAAAAGAGGCTTCGCAAAATTTTTGCGAAGCCTCTTTTCATCTTGAACTATTCACAATTTCGTGGTATAATATTACCACATCACAAATTGATTTTTTCGAGGTTTTACTATGGAAAATATAACGATACGTTTAGAAACCGAAAAAGACTACAGAGCCGTTGAGGAGCTAACACGTGAGGCGTTTTGGAACGTCTACGTGCCGGGAGCTTCCGAGCATTATTACGTCCACATGATGCGAAATCATCCCGACTTTATCCCCGAGCTTGCGTTTGTGCTTGAAAAGGACGGCGAGATCATCGGCAACATCATGTACACCAAAGCGTGGCTTGAAGACGAGAACGGTGAGAGAAAAGAGATACTTTCCTTTGGACCGCTTTGCGTTGCTCCCGAATATCAAAGACAGAAACTTGGGAAGCTGCTGATCGAGCATTCCTTTGAGGTGGCACGCAAGATGGGCTACGATGTGAACATCAACTTCGGAAATCCGGGCAACTACGTCAGCCGTGGATTTGTGAGTTGCAAAAAGAAGAACGTCAGCTTTGTAGTTGACGGTAACTTCCCGACGGCACTCCTCGTCTGCGAGCTTACACCAAACGCGCTTGACGGCAGAAAGTGGATGTACATTCCCTCTACCGCCGCCGACTGCTGTGAGGACACTGATGCCGTCGAAGCCTTTGACGCGACATTTCCACCGAAAGAAAAGAAGTGGATGCCGAGCCAAGAGGAGTTCTATATCTATAGGCATTCTTCGGTAGTCAGATAAACGTAAAGAGCCGTCTCAAATGCAAATTTTCAGAGCATTTGAGACGGCTCTTTTTCTATCTCTCCCGACTGTTTAATGATATTTCAACACTCCGTTACAATCAAGGCCCTCACAACCTGCAAATCTTCTTTCGTCGCGCCTTCCGTCTTTCCCGCAAGGAACGCGGGAGCGAGTATCGGTTCTTTAATTATCGTGTTCCTCGCTGTCGGATGTATCTTTCTCGTAAGACTTACCTTTTTTTGCCACAGTAGCAACCACCGCATCAAGATTGTCCAAAATAAAATGTTGAGCATCTTCATTATAAAGAACAACTTGATACTCGCCGTAGCGTCCCATTCGCGTTTCTACAGAAATTCCTATTTGATTGCCCACTTCCGTAGGACGCTTAACGGGTTTCCGTCCACCAAAATCATGCCAATAAAGCATTCCTGTGTTCAGAAGCCATTGATTGATCTGACGATAGGACACCTTCTCCATATTCTCATTGTCTGCCATAGCGTAAATTCGTTTTGCAATCTCGCTGACAGGAATGAGCTCTGCGGAATATTCAAATTTTTCAAGCTGTTCCAGTGAGACAGCAAACGGAATTTTTGGAGCGCGTTTCGGATTTGTTACCCCGCCATTTTCATATACCTGACGGAGAATATCCGACACATAGAAAAAGCAACGCGACAGACGAACATTATTTGCAATATCGTCATCGGGGAGGGGAGTATCGTCCAAGGGATTGATGCCGTTTGCCAATTTGTCTATAAAAGATCTTGCATATGCGATTTTTTCAAGTTCTGTCATTTCCTTAATTCCTTTCGGTTTAATCATCATATCTGAAGTAAAAATTCATTCGCTTGTTCTCTGCTCTTAAAAATGATAATATTTTTATCGCTGTATTTTTTGAGCAATTCAAGCACTTTTGGCTTTTGCTGCTCGTTGTAGCTTTTTATAAATTCGATGAATTCCGCATCTTCTTCGGTTTCGATCCACGGCATATCACTGCGCGGCTTTCCATGTCGCTCTTTGATTCCGTCAAGGCAAACGTCAAGCGGATAGTCGAGAAAAATTACCGTATCACACGCCGCCATTCGCAGTTCCATCGTAGAGCCGTAATTACCGTCAATGATCCACTCATCTTTTTCGAACACAGCGGACAGCCGTTCGAGAAATACGCTCTTTTCCACCGTTGTCTTGTCTGCATTCCAATACATCATATCAAGGTGATACAGCGGAATGCCCGACTTATTATGTAACGCCCGTGAAACCGTGCTTTTGCCACTTCCGGGGCATCCGATGACTATAATTTTCTCCATTTTACGTTAACCAAAAATCCAGAACGCTTTCGTAATCAACGTTCGAAATTTCCCTGTTTTCAATCCAAGCGACAAGGAATGTGATTTTGTCTATCGTTCTATCTAAAAGAACAAACGAGAAGCCGAGGTTATCTTCAGAACGCCATACATCATAGCCTTTGTGCGGTTCATCTTGATGAAAATAGTCGTCATTCATATCGTAAGAACCGATACCGACAGACCATTTGTCAATAGTATTGGTAATAGATTCGGTGTGCTCATCAGAACCGCAATAGTTTAAGCCACCTTCCGAGAATACAACATTGTATTGTTTACCAATTTCTAAAAGTTTTGTATCGATGTCCAAAGCATAATTGGTTTCCGTTGTGATGTTGTCATAAGGCACATCATAATCGTTTTTACGAATGCTAAAAGGGATTCTTTCCTTACCGTAGCAAACATAAAATTCACCAACAGGACACTGGAGTGATGATATGTTTTCGTAAATATATTTCATAGGTTTTCTCCGTAGCCCTTTATAAATTCCATAATATCTCGCTCATACACGTTTCCACCGAGAACATCGCCGTTGGGTTCGAACGACACACAACGAATGTCGTGCGGATCTTCCGCGTACGGATTTTTGGGAAGCTCGTCCGTGAAATACTCCGAGAGATATTTCAGCGCGTTTCCTTCGGGGAAAATAACATTTCCCTCTCCCACAGGAATCTCCATATCGGCAAAGCTCTCGAGAATCTCTCGCGTTTTTCTGTTATACGGATTGTCGTCCGTCACGCTCACCAGCCACGCAGGTTGAAGGCGAATCGGTATGCCGTGTTTCTTTGCTTCTGCGGCAAACTGCTTCACCACATCAAGCGGTATCGTTTCCTGATGGAAAGCATCCACCGACAAAAGCAGATCGTTCACCCCACACGCGGCAAGTCGCACCGCGACCTCGCGGATCTTATCGGCGTTCTTTGAAAAATAGCCGTTGGTGATGACTTGACGTTTCGGAATATTCAGTTCTTTGGCAGCCGTCATAATCGCATAGACCGCGTCCGTGTACAAAAGCGACTCACCACCAAAGGTCATCACGGTTTTGATCTCATACTCCGACGCAATCTTACGCACCGCATCCTCGGCAATTTGCGGATCGATCCGCTCACCGCAAAACGTGTGTTCTCCCTCGGAACAGTGCTTGCACCGCCCCGTGCAGGCATAGGTCACGACGAATTCAATTTTGTTCAGATCTTTGAGATATTGGTTCATTTTTTCACTTAGTGTAAGCGGCAATCGCATCCGCTGCGAACTCGGCAGTTCCTTCGCCGTACTTGTCGATGTTCTTCTTGAATCGCTCGTCGGCAACATACATCTTGCCAAGCCCTGCAAGAATCTCGTCCGTGCAAGTGTAGTAGTTGGCGGTGATATGCGCCTGAAGCTTTGCCACAAGTGCCTGCGCCTCGGCAGAATCGGCACTTACGCCACTATTCTTGCACTCAGCAAACTCGGCAAAGATCGCCATCAATCCATCGTTTGCCTCTGCCACTTCTCTTTTGCGTAGTTCTTGGTTTTTTGCTCGTGCTCGCAATAAGCAGCAGTATCGCCCCAACGATCGCAAGCTTCCGTTGAATAGTTGTTGTTCATAGGTATACCCCAAAAAACTCGTAAACTTATAATTAAACCTCAAAACGAGCATTACTCATAATCTTTAAGATTTAATGGCGTGCTACATTTCGAGATAATATTTTCCAACGAGAAGTCATATTCTTGAAAAAGCTTTACAATAAAATCAACCCATGCTTCTGTATATAAGTAATCATCATGCGGCTCATCATAAATACAATACTTATCGTTAGTTTCAAATTTATCCTTAGATTCACCTATTGGACGAATACTAAATGCTTTCCAAATGTACGTATGGTGATGTGTTCTAAAGTCGAGACCTGTTTTATCTTTTACCGCCTTAGCAACTTGCGATGGTCTTAACATGTTATTGTTTGCCACATTTTGAATAATCTTTTTATCTTTTATAATTGTGCTTATTTTTTTGTATGCTTCTCGATCAGATTCGTTTAACGTGTTCCAGTTAACAAATTCGATTGATAAATCGGAACGATTAGTATTACTAACCCTTGGAATTTGAAGAAGTTTAATGCTATATTCTTGACTCTCATAAACCTCTTGTGCCAAGTCGGTTTTATACTTATCTATATATTTTTGATATCCTGCATATCTTTTGATAGAAGTTGTCGCTGCGATATTACTTGTTCCTTTGCCCGCAAATGTGAGAATTGTAGCGCATATGCTAGGCAAGTATTGATTGAATAATCCTGTCCATAATGACGTATTATAAAATTTTCATAATTATAAAGCAAAGATTGACATTCACCAAAAAGCAAAATATCCAGAACCGATCCATCCCAAAAACGATGTTCAATCTTATTCCTAATACCGATAAATAACTTCAAATTAGCTACAACAGCTTCCGAAAGTTTTTCTTGATCAGCAATTGATTTTTGATAATATTTTATACATTCAGTCAACTCCCACGCTTTTTTATCACCATCAACAATTTTGTAGCGCCCGTTTTTTTCCTTATAAAAATATTTTTCCCCTATGGCACTTTGAAAATAAGAATGAAATGCCTTTGTCCAAGCGATAATCATTAGCACAATGTAGTTTTCCAATCGAAACTTTGATCCCGGCGTATTATATGTTGCTACTGCTGTTAACGCACTATTTATAGAATTATCCAATAAGTTTTTCGCTTTTCCTTGTCGTCTATAAATTCAATACACGCACGGTTATCAAATAAAAACATTGTTAATCAAACAGTGTTAATTGTTCTCCACCCAAATTCAAGCTTGGAGAGTTCAAACTTTCAATATCTCCATTCCAATCGTTTCCAATTGGAATAGCTCCTTGCTGAATCAGCGCTTTATTACCTTGATACATTTTCTTATCCCAGCACATTTCTTTGCACCAACCATACTTGAGATTTTCGATTGCCCCAGCCCAAGTTCCACCTTTGTTATATTCAGATCTGACAACAACAGTTCCCGAAGATTGTGCATATATATATCGGTTTCGCATCATTGCAGTGCCAACGTTAAAGCCGGCATCAGGTTTTACCACAGAAAGCAGAAGCATTTTCCTATTTGCGAGTGCCCTTACAACGGAACTCTTTTTTATTTTCTTAAGCATTGAATCCGAAAGATATTCTATAATAGGCGCTCCCATTTCAAGTGCTTGTTCTTCAGAAACCGTATCTATCCCTTTTGCCCCACCTGATACGACGCCATAGCCGCGATTGATAGTTTTTGAAACTGTTTCTTTTGTAAAAACAATATCATCATCCGAAACAGTTCTTGAACCAACATAACCAACATACTTGTAGTCTAATAATGAAATATCTCCGGAAACATAAAAAATAGGCGGACAATTGTTACCTAATATCTTTTTTAATTTTGACGGATATTCCTTATCCGCTCTTGTTATTGCTGAAATTCCTATGTTTTCAAGTTGACTTAACTCAAATGAAAGGCTTGCATTTCTATCAAGTAATCTAAATATTCTATCCGCATATTCTTCCGAAACAAATAATTTATCTTTAAACTCAGCTTTTGAAAGCTCAAATATGCTTTCCGGCTGAAGCCCCGCTTCCATTAACTTTTTAGCAAGTTCTCCCCATTCTTTAGGTTCTAGAGGAACAACGTTATCACCTACGCATAAATGACTGCACAATGTAAAAATTGCATTTGAATTTGAATTCATATTTAATCCTCCTTTTGACTACTGTCTGCCAATGCAAATGGATATACTTCTTCACATCCGCCTTCGCACAAATAATAACCGCATGCTGTTAGCGTCCACTTTGAATCTACAACGTCATCAACAAGCAACACTTTATTCGGCACTACAGCATCATCCAACAGGCTAAAGGATCTCATAGCATTCCCACACTGGTATGAGCTATTCTGCATCTCCTTCTGTTGTCTCGTATCACTCTTTTTCAAAAGCTCAACAAATGTTATCCCCAAAGACTTAGCAAGTCGCTTTGAAAAATCAAGGACAATATCGCTTCTAAGCGACGGCACACATGTTAAATATTCAATTCCGTTTTCATTTACAATAGATCTCAACACCTTTGCGCTCTTACCAACCAATTCATCGCAAAACCGTTTTTTCTCGCTGTATTTATCTCTCTTTACAAGTTCTCCGTAACCCGGATCACCATATTTAGCTAAACACAATCCCACCTTATTGGGAACAGGGATTTTTTTATTACCGGTATATTCAGAATATACCCACATCTTTCTCGGCTCGATTTCAAGAACTAAACCGTTTATGTAAGTTTCTGCAATATAAACCGAATCCATTGAAGGTTTAGAAGGAAGTATATCTCGCCCCAAGCAATTGGCACAGTGACCGCATTCATATGCACTATGATCATCAAGGCATTCAACAACAAATTTACTGTAGCAGGTAGTGGTTGTTGCCAATTTTTTCATCTGCTCCATTTCCTTTACCCTTGTTGCCGTTACTGCATCATAATGCTCACGATCATAAACAAACGGTTTCGGCGTGGCATAATAGATCTGCTTTTCTTTCCTTATGAAACCATCGTGCATCAAAAATGAAATTGCTTTATCTAAACGAGATTTCTTTATGTTCAAAGCTGAATTTATTTGATACTGCTTTACTCCGTCGTTGTTTGAAATGTATTCCATAGTAGCTACCGCTTCTTTTTCGGTTGGGAATGCTGTATTTATAAAATAGTTCAATATATCTTCATCCTCTTTACCGAACATAAGAAACGTATATGCTCTTTCAATATTTCTTCCGGCACGTCCTATCTGTTGATAATATGAAACTATGTTTGAAGGCATTTGATAATGAATGACAAAAGCAATGTCTCCTTTATCATAACCCATACCAAGTTTGATTGTTGCAACAATAGCTTTGATCTCGTTTCGCCTGAATTTTTCTTCAATGTCTTTATTTAATAGTTCGCCTTCTTCTGTGCCTCTTGAATAATATGCTTCCGCACTGATTCCATTCTTCTTCAGAAAATCGCTTAAATAATCACAATCTCGCTGTGTTAAACAGTATATAATGCCACTTCCCGGAAGCTTGTTAATATTTTCAAGAATCCACGCGTATCTGGTAATCCTATCAGGCATCTCAAGGACTTGTATAGATAAAGATTCTCTCGTGAGGGGACCTCGTGACACGTATACATTGTTTCCAAGCTGTTTTTCGAGATCGCTAACTACCCTATCATTGGCCGTAGCTGTTGTAGCTAATATCGGCACTGCGGGAGGCAACGATGAAATTACCGATTTCAAATTGCCATATTCAAGTCTAAAATCATGTCCCCAGTCAGATATGCAATGGGCTTCGTCAATAACGAAAAGTCCAATTTTAATATTTTTAAGTCTTTTTTGAACCTCATCACTGAAGAGAGTCTCCGGAGTTACGAGAATAAGGTCAAGTTCGTCATTTTCAAGAGAATCAAGAATCTCAGCACGTCTATCTTTAACTGTACTATTTAAAACATCGCAGTGTAACCCCATTTTCGTAGCTGCTTCAATTTGGTTTTTCATAAGTACAAGGAGCGGACTAACCACCATAGTAACGCCTTTATTTTCTTTTCGCATTAACTTAGTGCAAACAAAATAAACAAGACTTTTTCCCCACCCCGTGCGCTGAACTACAAGAACTCTTTTTTGAGTCATTGTCGCTTCAATGGCCTCATATTGTCCATCACGAAACATTGCACCGGGACCATACAATGCTTTTATTATTTGATCCGCTTGTTCGTATATCAAAGGTTTATTTACTTCAATACCCATATAACCCCCCCTTGCCTTTTCTGATTTTTCTTTTTCAAATTCCCCAATTTACAGTCCCTTGTTTTATACTACTTTATACTTTGTCTTATTTCCGTTTCCTACTTTTACGATTAATCCTTTATCGATCAATGCCGCAATCGTAACGATTGTAGTTGTCTGTGAAAAGCCCAGAGCTTTTTGAATTTCCGGGCGAGACTTAATACCTTCTTTTAGCACAGATAATATGCCTTGCTCGTTTTCGGTCAACTCAACCCTTGTTTCCTTAACAGCCACATTGGTATTAGGCAATGTTATCTTAAAAGCGTTATCGGATATTTCTATATGTGGCTCCATTCCGCATTCTTTATAAGCCTCCATGATTTTAGTCATACCGGTACCGTATGCTTCGATCAAATGCAGACGATAGAACACGTCTGCAAGCTTTTTGTTTCGTGCAATTGAAATGCCAAGCAAAATATCACTTTGCGAGATGCCGCGCGCGAGTCCGCCTATCGAAACAAATTCAATTCGGTTATCAAAAACACTGATGAGTGTACTTGCCGAAAAACCATACTCTCTATGAACGATAGCATTCAAAAGTGCCTCTCTAATAGCTTCTGTGGGATAGGATCTTTTATCAACACGGTATAGTCCCTCAGTATGTGCGCGAGTATGATTGAACTGATCTATAAACTGATAGGCATCGTTCAACTGCTTCAATAACGAGCCGCTAAATTCACGTCTATCCTTAAACACTGCCTTTTGATCACCTTCAAATACTGCAATTTTTACAGTATGCGTGCATTGATCGGAAAGCAATAACGCAAGGGTGGTATACATTCCGTCCTCACCAATTAAGCCAAGACTTCTCTTCTGTGACTCACCGAAAGAAATCTGTTTGTTTTCGAAAACAGCATTTGCTTCATTAAAGGTCAATTCCTGAAGCAGCGAACGTGCCTCCTCATAGCTATCACCGGCGGTCTCGCGTATCATAGATAAAATGACGCTTTCAGATGCGGGTACTGACGCTGCTCCTTGGCGAATGTATACGCCTTCTGGACGGATTCCCTTTGCTGCTAAATAATAAGGTCTCGCCGTTCCTCTGTTTACTGTTATTTTTATAATCTGCTTTTCTTTCATAAGCTCGGCTGTAATATCACAGAACATTGTAAGGTCGGGCTTAATAGCATCTCGAATTACATTTGACACCTGTAGCATAACCGCATCCACATCATTTACTCCGATCACGCTTCCGTCATCGTCAATACCAATATAGACACTTCCACCATCGGCGTTAGCAAAAGCAATAAGCGTCTTTTTAATATTATCAACATATTCTCTTTTGAATTCGGTATTCTTATCTTCTATCATTTTTGCCTCCAAATTGTTACTAACGGTTACTAACGATATTATATCAGTTACAAGCGATATTGTCAATAGATTTTATAAAATATCCCCTGTTTTTCAATCGACCTTTTTCTTTGCTTACTGCATATCAAATTTTGAGTTATAACCGAATATATTATTAGCCCTTAGAGCACCACAAATTGGTGCTCTAAGGGCTATCTTTCTGACCACTTACAGAACCGGAGCACATGGAGACAAGAGTGCCAGAGAGCGCATTTTGACAACTTTTGTGTACAGAAAAGGTCCAAACGGAGTAGAAATGTCTAGAAAATGGTATTTTTTACCGATTGGGGTGGTAGAGGCCGCAAGTTCAAGTCTTGTCACTCAGACCAAAAATCCGCGAGAGCGGAACACAATAGGTTGATTAAATCAATCGTATTATCACTATATTTAGTGGTTTTATGGTTATTTAGTCAACCTTTTTTGTTTTCTCTTTCGGGGCGAGTTGCAAAAAAAGTTGCAAAAACCTATATTAAAGGAATAATGACAAACTTTTTTGCAGATTTTGCCCAAAATCCTAACGCATTTTCAAAAAGCGCGGTTCTAAAAAAGAAAAATAGTCTCCTTGTCTTGATTGATTTTTGAAACATTCCTTAAAGGTTTTCGGTAAACACCGCAAAGGGGGGGAGTTGTCGGTTACGGTACTATAAGGGGAAACCGCAACTGTGAGTACATCATATATCAGTAAACGGTTGTTCTCTGCTACTATATAAACGGTTGAGGGTACACACCTTTACTACTTTTACAGAGGACGCACCCACGCACACCGACAGACAACGCTATAAAAGCGAAAAAACAAAAAAAATCTAAATCCCCACCTATACGGAAAGAAAGGACACAAACAATGAACACAACGAAAACCAAAGCACCGCCGGCGCGAGAACGCATAGAACGAAACATAGCCAGAGACAGAAAAACGGGACATTATCTTGTCACAAAATATTGCGGTTACAATGACAAGGGTATTCAAAGAACAACCGTCACTTGTCAAACACTCAAAGAGGCGCGAGAAATAAGACAAGCGCACGAATACGAGCGAAAAAAGTACGGTATGACAAGTTCTAATACACAAATAACCGTAGCACAATGTATAGAACAGTATATCGCGGAAAGAAACCTTGAAGAAACAACAAAAGACAATTACAGAACACGCCTTAAAAGAATAGCAAAACACCCTCTCGGAAAGAAAAAACTTGTTTCCGTAAAAAAGATTGACATAGCACGCTATATGGACGAAATAGAACGAGAGGGACAATTAAGTAATAGAAGCATAAACGGGGATAGGCGGTTATTGCAATCGGTTTTTAATTACGCGATAGATTGCGGTTACATTTCCCAAAATGTTGTCAACAGTACCGCTAAAAAGCAAGAGGAAACATTTGAGGGTACGGCATTGACAAAGGACGAAGTTCAAGCCTTAATGCAAGCAATAGACGATTGCCAAGACAAACGCCTAAAAGTTATTGTTTGTCTCGGTGCGTTACAAGGTATGCGTAGAGGTGAAATTTTAGGGTTGAAATGGGAAGATATAACAACAGGGGCAGACGGTTCAAGAATATCTATACAACGGGAGAGAGTACCCGTAATAGGAGCAACAATCATTGAAAAAAGTCCTAAAACAAAAAACAGTCGCAGAACAATTCCCTTGCAACCTCAAACACAACGAGCGTTGGAAGAATACCGCTCAACACAAGCAGAATTAGGAATTACGGGAGAATACATAGTATTGTCAAACAAAGGATTGCCTATAAGTCCTACACGAATAAACAATATGTTCAATCAATTTCTCAAACAAGCAGGATTGCAACACATACGGCTGCACGACCTACGACACACTTGTTGCACGCTACTGATTGAACACAATGCGGGTTTTCCCGTAGTATCTAAATATTTAGGTCACTCATCATCACGCACTACGGAAAGAGTTTATACACATTTGCGCGATAGTGTGACAGATAACACCGTAAGCATATTTACGGATATTTTCGGGGATATGTAACGCCCACTTCCCGACAGAACCGCCAAACGTGCAATTTCAAAACCATTGACTATAAGGAAACTTTGCAAGGGGCAAATAAAACCGTTTGGTAAAATAGGCGTATATAGACACCGCTACCCGTCCCCACATTTCCACCACTACAAGGAAACTATAAGCAAAACACGGGTTGGCGGTGATACGAAAAAAGGGATTTTCCCGAAAAAGGCACAGCAGAAAGGAGAGCGCAAAAATGACACACACCGCAGAGTTACACATAGCAATCACCCCCGAAGAACACCGCGCACTAATCGAGCGAAAAGACAAACGGTGGGAGCGCGACAGTGACGGCAATCTGCATTGTCATATCCGCACGTTAGAACCCTACGGAATAACCGATATCAAACCAAAGAAAGCAAAAACACGGAACGGTTTTCCCTATTATTTTTGTATTGTTATAATCAATTTACAACGCATTGTAAACAACGGAAAGCGCACAATAGAAACATATCATAACGAGAGGGATTTTGAACCCTTATCAATAAACTTTGCTAAATTTATTTCATCGGTTCTCCCTCTCCGCACTGACTTAAACGAGTGGAGTTTACAAAGAATAGATTACCTCACTCGTTACTTGCCTTCAGCAGCAGTTCAAAGAACGCCTCGGCTTTTTTTGCTTCATTTCCGACTTCAAGGGGGAGATAGTACACAATCTTCAGCTCTGTGTTCTTTCCCTCGTCAAAGTCAACGGGTAAGATAATTTTCTCATTGTCAAAGGCATCCGCAAGCAACTCGTCAGATACGACCTCGCCGTTTGCAAGAACTTTTACACGAGCATAGTTCTTCAAAGTCTTTTCTTCGTCGGTGTTAACGAAATCAAGCTCTAAGTCGTATTTACTTGCGCTGGATTTTTCAAGCTTTATTATGTATTCACATTCTTCACCGGGCACGAGAGTGAGATCTTCAAATGCCAGCGACTCTGTTTTGCCATCCTCCAGCTTAACTTCAATTACGCCTCGTTCATCTTCTGTTGCGAGCATCCAGCCCATCAATGAAACGCCGACGATAATCAACACGCTTCCGGCAATCAAGATGATTCGCATTAGTTTGCTTTTAGGCATCGTTGTCCTCCTCTCCTAAAATCGCAATAGTATCAGGATCTTAATCCTTAATTTTTGAACGGAATATAACAGCTTTGCAGTTTGAGCAAATAGTCTCGCTCTCTGCAATCGGTCTGTCGCATATCGTACATCTTTTTTGAGACTTTCCAATCTCGCATTCCATACAAGCAAGTCTTCCCTCGGGGATCTCTCTGCCGCACACAATACAAGTGTTGATGTTTGCCACAAACCATGATTTCCCGCTTTCCTGCGGTTTTGTTATTTCTACGTTTTCCTTTTTGTCTTTCAATGTTTTCTCCTATGCAATCTATGACGCTTTTACCGAATCCTTCAGATAAGTCGCCATCATGCCATAGAGCACATTGAAGATATGGGGTCTGTTAATATCACTATCCTCTAACTCTCCGTTATAGACACGAATGGCAAAATCAAACAGTGCGGTAAAGACACTGTGTAATATAGCTTCGACGTCCGCTTCCTCCTTGAAAATCGGAGTCATTTCGCTAACCATTCCCTCGAAAAGCTTTCTATGAGCTTCACGGGATTGTCCCTTGAAATAGATCGAATAGTAATATCTCACGTAACAACGACAACGCTCTTCGTTACCCAGGATGAATTGCCAAGCCATCGAGAAAAATTTGTCCAGCTTATCGTTTCTGCTGTTCTCAAAACCTCCGACGATTTGAACGCCATGCTTAAATGCGTAGAACAATTCCGTATCCAAACGAACGAAAGCCGCTTCATACAAATTCTCCTTGCTTTTGAAGAATCGATAGATATAGACCTCGTTCATCTTAAAATCTGGCAAATGTCCACCGCTGTGAGTAAGTTCCTTGGTTGTCGCTTTTTCGAAGCCGCCTTCGGCAATGAGATGTATGGCATTTTCAATCAGAAGCTCTTTTATTTCCGCTTCGTACCTCATTCGGTTCTCCCCTCCATTTCATTCGCAACCAAGAAATTTTGTTTTTTTTGAAGGCAATTAGTGAACGCTACACCGGTTTCCTAAAAAAAGTCCTATCTGAGTAGGATTCTGTTTTTATGGACGGGCTGCTGTTCACATGGACTAATAAAGCGACATAACGAGAGTTATGTGGTTAAAAAGTGGGAATCGTTACCAAATTCGCTTTGATACGAACAAAAAAAGAGCGCAACAAAAAGCCTTTCGCCGTAGTTTTTTTGAAAAAATGTACGAAAGGCGTTTTTGTCACGCAATTTTTTAGATGAAATTTAATAAATTTATCTTGTCAGCCTATAAATTTCCTCAAACCTATTGATTTCTAAGCGTCTTTGTGGTATAATTCTTATGTATCTGAAAAAATTATCGGATATCTAATATCACATAACTCTCGTTATGTTGTCTTTGGTCTCGGTGTGTTCGCATCGGGATTTTTTCTTTTATATGATGAGCCTCATATGCTCCATCTTGCGCTTGTGTTCGGCGCCTGTTGTTACAATATAAATGCGTGTCGTATTGATGCTTGCGTGTCCGAGTATATCAGCGAGCTTGGCAATATCCTTTTCAATGCCGTAAAAGGTACGGGCGAACAGATGACGAAGATTGTGAGGAAAGACCTTACTTGGCGATACGTTTGCCTGTTCACAAAGTTCCTTCATATCCTTCCAAATGCTATGCCTGCTCACAGGGTTTCCGCTTCTTGTAACGAATACCGTTCCGGCACTAATTCCCTGCTCCTTCACGTAACGGAGCAGTTTTTTCTTTAGCTCGGGAACGATAAATACCCGTCTGTTTTTGCCCTTGCAATTCACGATAGCTTCACCGTTCTTCAGCGCTTCCACGGTGATATATTGCAACTCGCTCACACGGATACCCGTACCGCAGATCGTCTGAATGATCAGATTGAGCCGTTCATTGTGCTTTGCGTTTGCCGCCTCAAGCAATCGAACATACTCCGCACGGGTCAGCTCTTTTTCCTCCGAGCAGTAAACCTCTCTTTGCATTTTGAACTGTTTTACACACAGATCGTGCCATCCGCAAAAACGAAGAAAGCAATTCATTGCCGCTATCATAGAATTTGCACTCGCTACTGCATAGATTTCGCCAAGTTTGCTTTTGTAATCAAGCACTTTCTGTTTGTCGATTTCCGCATCACAGACAAAAGTGGCAAAAAAACTTACGTCACGCATATATTTTTCGATCGTCGCCGCACTCCTTTCCTCGTTTCTCAAATAGAATTCAAATTCCTGCATTTTCTTTGTGTCTAAAATCCTTTTCATAAAACACTCTCCTTGCGTTAGGTTATGGTATTATTATTTTACCAAATATTTGCGAATAATTCCTAAACCGCAGATACAGACAGAGTTTTATACCACAAGATAATATTTTATAATAAATGGCGGGAATTTGAAATAAACGATGTGGCAGGTGCTTGAACGATATGGCAAGTATGCAATAAAAAAACGGGATACACCTCAAAAAAGATGTATCCCGACGCTTATTTAAGCAGTCTTTTTGCAATCAACTCATTAATGGATTGAAGTATTTGAGCAATATCCTCTATTTCATCGGAGGAATATTCCTCTAATATTTTTTTAAGTAGTTCATTATATTTTTCAAAACCAGTAACTTCTATCATTTTGTATTGTGGGAGTTTCAATACTTGCGCTATTCTTGCCATTGTATGAACACTGAAATTTCTATGCCCACACTCAATCTTACTAATATATGTTACCGACAAATCGGCTTTTTCAGCAAGCTCTGCTTGACTCATTTTTAGCCGTTTGCGAGCTGTACATATTTCTTTTCCGAGCTTTCGTAAAAATTCACGTTGAGAAGATTCCATCTTATACCTCTGATATTCTGTTCATGCTAATAGTCCCTTGGGGATTAGCAACATAATATCACTCCGTGCGAGGAAAGTCCAGATAACTTTTTGTTAACTCGACAAACTCTTTTCTTTGAATAGCGACTCAAATTTTGAGCTTCAAAAATCTGCGCGCATATATTGATTTTCTACTTGAATTATTCACAAAATCGTGGTATAATGTATATGATGGTGAGATAGTATCATTTTGAAAGGAGCAACACGATGGCTGAACAATCGAAAGCATATTTAAGCAATAACGGTGAGTACACCACCTTTACCTTCGGCGGTCGTACTCTCACTTTCCTCACCAGCAAAAGCCTTGAACGCTATACAAGCATCAAAGAATGGGATAATGGCTACCTCGTGGTTATGGCGAAGTATTCGACTCGAGCGACAGAGGAAGAAGAATATATCGATCTCATCCCTATTCTTGAAAACCTTTATATGAACGCTGAGGCGTTCCTGAATCCCATTAGACAGGTGGAGGTACGTTATGCCTGAAGAAAAAATCAAAAAAATTGCTGACAGCGCCGATATGGTCGTTGGCGGATATGCGTTTACAAAAAAAGACGGCAAAATTGCCGTACTGAATATCAACAATCCCGAATATGCAATGGTGCTTTCCCTTGAAGGAAAGCTACTTGAAACAAATATGGAGCCTGTCGAGCAGACACTCGTCTTGAGAATTTGGGAGAAAAATTCCTCTTTGATGGAGGATGACAATGCCTAAGTATTATCAGTATCAGATTGCCGGTTACTATCTTTATTACACCTCCCACTGCATTATCGAATGTATGCACGTTCACGCAAGCGATAAGAAACTAACGGAAGGTGGCTCAGCAAAGTTCTTCGTTAATAGCGATGGTTCTACCGTCGTGCAGAACCGCGGCGTTCTCTCGGATATCGAGATCAATAAGATTCAGAAGTTTATCAAGATCAACTATCTTGAAATGTTCGAGAAGTGGTCTATGGATAGCAACAAGGGCTTTTTCGATCAGCAGTAATTTTTCTTTGATTGGTGACTCAGTTTTTGAGTCACCAATCTTTCTTCACTATCATTTTGCGGCCTACTCCACCAAAGCTTTTTCGACCCCATTCTTGACCATAGACCGATTTGGAAGCGGTGGAAACAACGGAGTTAAGAGTACTACAAACCGATAAAATTGGAGCAGAAACCACTACATATAGTGTTTTCGGAGATAATATATACTATATTTTGTGCTTGGGGTGGTAGAGACCGCAAGTTCAAGTCTTTTGCCACTCAGACCAAATAAAGCCTTGAAAACATTGAGTTTTCAAGGCTTTATTTTTTGCTTGTTAGGAAAGCTACCGATAATATCAAACCATTCCTTTGGCACAACAAATGGCACAGAAAACGCATTAACAACTATTCCAACTGTTTCTTTTTTACCGTTTGCATAGGACATTGCTTCTAAAAAATGCTTTTCAACCTTGCTAAAATTGTTACCATATTCGCCCATTTCTTCAATGCTCGAAAAGACAGGATAGAATTTATCTTCGCCATTTTGAAGAATATCGGGTTCAAACCTCATTACTTCGTCTGTCGTAACGGTATCACCTACTTGAGAATTTTTGAACTTTTCGGCATCCGTATCGCTCATTCGCAGAGTTCCTGGAATCCAAACAAAACTATCGCGTAAACAATGCAGCACCGGAATAAGATTCTGTTGGGTTCTGTCATTTTCAAATCGTTCTATCAAAGCCTTTAAGACTCGTCCGCTTTTTAACGTTTCTCTTTTTACACCCATATAGCATAATCCTCTATAAATTTCATAATATCTCACTCATACAAATTTCTGCCCAGGACGTAGCCACGAATTCTATTTTATTAAGTTTATTAAGATTTTTAAGGTATTGGTTCATCATTTATTGATATCAAACGACCATCCGTGGTCGCCGTGGTATATCATCTGCTTTGTCATGCCACCGTCGACGCAGATGTTTTCACCCGTGATAAATCCTGCCATATCAGAGCAAAGATACAACACCATATTGGCGATATCCTTGGGATTTCCAACTCTGCCCGCGGGTTGCTGTGTAGCATCTGCACCCTCATAGACGGTGTAGTTGTTGTCTATCCATCCGGGCGAGATCGAATTAACACGCACCTTGCCCGAAAAACTCACCGCAAGTGCATGCGTAAGTGCGGAAATTCCGCCCTTTGCAACGGTATAGCTCTCGGTTTCGGGCTGACTCATTCTGTCGCGGGAGGACGAAATATTTACAATGCTTGCGCCCTCGGCAAAATACGGCGCAAACAACTTTGCAAAATAAAATGGCGCGGTAACGCCAACCTTCAAGGCATTCTCGAACTCTTCGTAGCTACCGTTTGTAATTCCAACCATTTGGGGAGCGGCATTGTTAATGAGATAATCAATGCGGCCGTAGTCGGCAATCACCTTGCTTGCAAATGCTTCAAGCGTCTGCTTGTCGGCAAGATCACCCACGAAATAATCATTTTGAAGAAGATCGATCACACAAACTGATGCTCCCGCCACCTCAAACTGCTCTCGAATGCATTTTCCAATACCTCTAGCGCCGCCTGTAACGACGACTACCTTGTCTCTAAAATCAAACATAATTTTTTTCCTTCCCATACACCTCGATTGCTTTCGAGGAAAACTCTGCCGTTCCATCACCGCATTTATCAATGTTCTTCTTGAAGCGCTCGTTATAGGCATACATCTTGCCAAGCCCTGCGAGGATCTCGTCGGTGCAGGCGTAGTAGTTGTCAGTAATATGCGCTTGAAGCTTGGCTACAAGTGTCTGTGCTTCAGCAGAATCGGCACTCGCACCGCTATCCCTGCATGCGGCAAAATCGGCAAATATCGCCATCAATCCATCGTTTGTCTCTGCCCACTTCTCTTTTGTATAATTCTTTGTTTTCTGCTCGTGTTCGCGATAGGCGGCAGTGTCGCCCCAACGCTCGCGAGCTTCGGTTTTGTAGTTTTTCATATTACTTGTCGGATTTCAAATTAGGAATATAGACATTCTGCAAAGGAATCATCTGTCTATACTTGTCACCAAAACCATCATAAAGCTCCAATCTATATCACGCGAAAATTTATCTACCGCAACGCAGTGCCATTGATAATATTTTTTCCTTAAGCTCGTCATTAACGCTCTTGGGATCAAGTCTCCATTGCCAATTGCCCTCTCCAACTGACGGAGTATTCATTCTTCCCTTTGCGTTTGTCAGCTCAAGATAATCCTGCATAGGAACGATGCAAAGGTTAGCTCGGCTCATCATAGCCGCCTCGATAGTGGCGTATGTAAGGCTTTGACCCTCGCGTACGGGACACTCGCGCAAAAATCTCTTTTTGTTGGCTCCCTTGAGCGTCTTACACCACGAAGCGGTGCAATCCGAGTCATGAGATCCGGAATATACGACACAGTTGTCGGTTTCGAACATTTTGGGCATATATTCACTGTCATCGGCGTAAAAAGCGAACTGCATGATCTTCATACCGGGGAATCCCGTTGTAGCCAGAAGCACACGAACGTCATCGGTTATAAATCCGAGATCCTCAGCGATTATCTTTGCCTTAGGCATAGCTCCTCTGATAGCTTGAAAAAGAGCAAGACCGGGAGCCTGACACCATACTCCTCTGCGAGCGTTTTCGTCGCCGTAAGGAATAGAATAATAGCTTGCAAATCCACGGAAATGGTCGATTCTGAGAATATCGTAAAGAGCGAAAGCCGAACGAACGCGCGCTATCCACCACTCAAAATGCTCTCTCTCCATTTTTCTCCAATCGTAAATGGGATTACCCCAGAGCTGACCGTCCTGGCAATACGCGTCAGGGGGACAACCCGCAACCTCAAGGGGATTGTAATCGTCGTCAAGTAAAAACTGCGCAGGCGATGCCCAAACGTCAACGCTATCGTGCGCAACATAGATCGGAATATCACCGATAACCGAAATCCCTTTTTTGTGGGCGTAATCTTTGACCGCCTTCCACTGCTTGAAGAATTCGAACTGTATCCACTTCCAGAAATCAGCCTCGTCCCGATACTTATCGGCGTTCATTCGAGCCTGACGGGAATTTTTCTCACACTCGTCCCATTCGGTCCATGCTCTCCAGCCGTTCTTGATCTTCAGCGCCATAAAAAGAGCATAATCGTCAAGCCAATCGGCATTTTTGCGACAGAAGGAGAAAAATTCTCCGTCCTTTTTATATCTTGAATACGCCTTTCGCAAAATATCGTATCTAACGTAAAAAAGCCAACCGTAATCAACTCTTTTCGCCCTGCTTTTTGCGCCCTTGAGTTCGTCGGAGGTAAGCAGACCGTCCTCTGCCAGAAGATCAAGGTCTACAAAATAAGGGTTACCTGCCGCAGACGCGGGCGACTGATAAGGGCTATCCCCATAGGACGTGGGGTTCATAGGAAGAACCTGCCAGCAGGTTTGATTTGTATCTGCAAGGAAATCAACAAAATCAAACGCTCCCTTACCAAAGGAACCGATTCCATAGGCGCAGGGCAAGGAGCTTACGGGCATCAAGATGCCGCACTTATGCTTAAATCCGAAATTCTGCGTACTCTTTTTCAAGATATTACTCTCCTAAACTGATGTTGCGTTATATAATTACAATATCAGTATAACATTATAAAGTAATTTTGTCAAGGAAAAACAATGTGATACATTAAAACACGCAAAGGCGTTTTTTATTAACGTTATGGGATTTATATTAATTTTTGGTTTATTTCCCTATGTTTTGTTACATAATTAGACAAAAAGATCGGTCATTGATAAAAACCAACGACCGATCAAAATTCAAATTATTTCTTTTTGTTTTTCTTATTATTCTTGGATGCGTAAAGCTGGAATTTAGACTCTTTTCCGTTTGCAAGCCTTACAAAGTTTTCTTTATGTCTCCACGCCATAAACAACACCGAAGCGGCGCACAAGAGTATAGCAGGTACAGAAGCTTCGAAAGCCCAAAGCGCAAAGGGGCAGATCAGCATAGCTACCGTCGTGGAGAGAGACATATATTCGGTAATCAGCAAAAGCACCACCATTGCGGCAGTCGCTATGAGACCGACCTTCCAATCCACCGCCCACATAGCCGACAGACACACAAGAAAACCCTTTCCACCGCGAAATCCGTACCATACGGGATACGCGTGTCCAATCATTGAGAAAAGGCAGGTGAAGGTTACTCCGAGACGCCATTCGCCCCAAAGATTATTGAACACGATACCGAAAATCACCGCAGGAAGAGCGGATTTCAAGAGATCAAGTATCATGACAACTATCGCCCATTTCATACCAAAATTGCGCTTAAAATTGGTAAATCCGGGGTTTTTACTGCCAAGAGTTCGGATATCCTTGCCATAAATAGCCTTTGAAAGGATTATGGCGGGATTTATGCCCGAAACAAGATATGCGCTGACCGCCGCCAAAACGAAGATCGCGACAGTTAAAAATTCAAATTTCATAAATCTAACCTTTTATTCAAGAATGATTATATAGTCGTAAACGTCCTGACCGCCGTCGATAACGTAAACTTCCTTACCTCTGTAATTCGAGTTAACGTAGCCCTCGATTGCCGCGGTCTCCTCGGCAGTGCCGTCCTTGCCGCAGACCACGATACATATATCATAGTCACGTATGCCCATATTATCTACGGTGTCGCATACGGTTTTAAGCCTTTCAGTACCCGAAGCAAGAAGCTTTTTGCCCGCAAAACCGATATAATCACCGATCTTAAGCTCCATTCCGTCCATATTTGCGTCTCGCACGCAACGGGAGATCTCGGCAGTAAGGACGCCCGACATAGCCTCGGTCAACTCAGCAACGATAGCGTCTGCGTCGCCGATCTCGGGAGCAAGCATAGAAAGCGCAGCATAACCGTCACCGATGGTATGGCTCTCGATAACGCGAATATCGGAACCTAGATAAAGCTTTGCTGCCTGATGAGCAGTCAAAATTATATTTCCGTTGTTGGGAAATACAAAGATCGTGTCGGCGTTTACTCTGTCGAATGCTTCAAGGAAGGTCTCGGCAGAGGGGTTCATGCTCTGACCGCCGTCAACCACAACGTCACATCCCAGGTCAAGGAAGGTCTGCTTAAGTCCTTCGCCCGACGCAACCGCGATCACACCGTATTTCTTGCGCTCGGCATTCGCTTCATGCGCCTTTTCCATAACGGCAGGTGTCTGCTCATCGTTATTACTGTTATGCTGGAGAGACATATTCTCGATCTTAACGGTCAGATATTCGCCGTACTGCTGACAGAATTCAAGCACCTTATAGGGTGTCATAGTGTGAACGTGAATTTTTACAACGCTTCCGTTCTTGACCGCAACCACGGAGTCTCCGATGCTTCCGAGATAATCGCTTATCACCTTAACGTCAAATCCGTCTACGTCGGTCTTGGCGTTCATAAGTCTGAGCAGCAGCTCGGTGCAGTAGCCGAACTCAAGGGTGCTGTCGGGTCCGAATGCGTCGAGATCGAGCTTCTTTGCCTTTTCTGCAACAACGGTCGACACAAGCTCAACGGTCTCTCCGCAAACCGCGCGGATCATACCGTCGATTATGTAAACGAGTCCCGCCGCGCCTGAATCCACCACGCCCGCTTTTTTGAGAACGGGAAGCAGCTCGGGAGTACGCTCAAGAGATCTCTTTGCCTCCTCGATAAATTCCATAAGGAACTCCTTGGGAGTTTCGGTCTCCTTGGAGCTTGCGTATTCGGTCGCCTCGCGGATAACCGTAAGAATAGTACCCTCGGTAGGCTCCATTACCGCGTTGTACGCCTGTGTAACACCACCCTGGAACGCCTTCGCAAAAGCTCTTGAATCGGCAGACTCAAGACCCGAAAAGCTGCCCGCCATTCCTTCAAAGAACTGTGAAAGAATAACTCCGGAGTTTCCGCGAGCCGAAAGCAGCATACCGTCAGACGCCTTTCTTGCCGCCTCACCAATGCTCTCGTCAGCGCTTTCCTCATCGGAAACGCCGCCCATGATGGTAGAAAGCATATTATCACCGGTATCGCCGTCGGGGATCGGAAAAACGTTAAGATCGTTGATCTCCTGCGCGTGAGCCTTAAGGTTTGCCGCGCCGGCATTGATCATCTCCGCATACATTTTTCCGTCAAGTACGGTCTCGTCCCTTTCGGCCGTTTCGGCATAAACGTTGTCGTGTTTTGTCGTATCTAACTTTTCGTCAAAATTCGTAGTCATTTATTTTCTCCTGAAAAATAAGTAAGTGTTTCGCAAGGACTCTCCGCAAGCCAAGCCGCGACAGACGGTGCGAAGCCGCCTCCTCTCGGGAGGAAATTTTAGATTTATCGTTTTATTCATCAACCCTCGCTGACGAAGGTGACCTCTTTACCGAATGCCCAGAATCCGATAACGCTGGGGCCTACGGACGCGCCGACAATAGGTCCTACGAGACCTATGTAAACGTCCTTGCAGGGGATCTCGGCGCGAAGCATAGCCTCGACCTCCTTGACCTCCTCCATGTCACAGTCGGAGTGCCAGAGATATATAGTCTGATTTTCGGGATCAATAATATTTTCCTTAAGAAGATTTATGCACTCCTTAATGGCGGGAACTCTGCCCTTGACCTTTTTGAACGCCGCCTGATTACCAACCGCATCGGCAACAAGAATAGGCTTAACTCCCAAAAGATTTCCAAAGAACGCGCTGGACGCGGAAACTCTGCCCGCTTTTCTGAGAGTGTCAAGAGAATGAACGGTGAAGAACTCAAGAACGTTATTTCTCATAGCGTTGATCTTCTCGGCGATCTCGTCGGCGCCCATGCCCTCAGCCGCCATCTTAGCGGCCTCCATAGCAAGCATACCCTCTCCGATAGTAGCGTTGAGAGAGTTGATACAATGGATCTTGGCGTCGGGATACTTTTCAAGCAGCTTTTGAGCGGTTACGTAACCTGTGTTTACAGAGCCTGACTGCTTCTGAGAGCAAGCGACGTAAACTATATCCATACCCATATCAAGGTACTTGGTAAATACGTTTGTAAATTCCTCGACCGAAACCTGAGCGGTGGTAACTCTCTTGCCGTCGCGGATCAGATTGTAGAGCGCGTGCGCCTCCTCATAGCTCCAGGTCAGGAGCGCAGGGGTCTCAACTCCCTCGTAAATAGTGCACATTTTAACATAATCAATGTCGTATTTCTCCAAAAGTTCACCGGTAAGGTCGGCGCAGGAGTCGGTAATGATCTTGACTTTTCTCATAAATCTCGCCTTTCTGCAATTAAATTAATCGGGACATAAAAATCCCTATACTTCACGCACAGTATATCAAATAATTGTAAACTCAACTTTAATTTTTTCTCAAAAATCACACTTAACACGACTTTTTGTGACTTTAGTCAACATTTTTTGAACTGATCAGGACCGTTGTCCACCCGATCTTTTTAAAATTTTATGTCCACGCCTTATTATTAATGCTTGCAGATAACGAATTTGACTACATTCCAACGCAGAAAGAACGTCCTCCATCCAAATTTGGATAGAGGACGTTCTGTTATTATCACTTTGGGCTATATTGATAATAGAGAAAAAGCATAACGAAAGATACCGTCAAAAAGAACGCTCCACAGATCAGCAAAAAGCCGAATCCTGTCTTTTTATCATCTCTGCTCTCTTTGTAATCGTAAAAGCTTTCATATTTTTTGTTTTCTTTTTTTCTGAACATATCCGCAAAAGAGGACAGTCCGTACGCAATCAGGTCAAACGCGCC
>JAZNII010000153.1:0-3462 GCA_045577415.1 Eubacteriales bacterium | reverse complement strand
GCCGTCAGCGGGGAGACCCCAAGCCTCAGCGTAAGCTGCGGTAACGTCTTCGAGCTTGGTAGCTGCTTCGTACTTGATCTCGAAGTCGCCGGTAACGATCTCGCCGTTCTCGTCGAACTTGAAGTCGAAGGTGAAGAAGGAGCTGCCGAGGTAGCTCATGATCTGGGTGTCGTTGTTATCCTGATAGGTCAACTCATTCCAGTTTGTGGGAGAGATTGTTGTAAATGTGTTATAAGTATAGTACTCTTCCTCATTCTGGGTTGCAGGAACACAAGCGACGATTGACAGCATCATAAATGCTGCGAGAAGCGCTGCTAAAACGCCTCTGAAAATCTTTTTGTTGTTCATGATTTTCTTTCCTTTCTTAAAAAAGATTACTCAAATTTTATCACAACGACTAATAAAAATCAATACGCAAACACAATTGTTAACACAATTAATAACAATTGTTAACATCGTGATAATATTTAGGGCGTGTCAGATGTATATTCAGTATTTTTATACATTTTCCGCTATAAAAACGTCATTTTTCTATCCTTGTAATACAAGCATTTCTGCTTTTATAAACAAAAAATCAAGTTTTTTAACAAAATGAAATCAAAACGCTATGTTCATCACTTCACCTCTCCCCTGCCCGTGGATACGGCGCCATATAGCGAAAATTTCACAGTGGGCGCGTCCGTTCAGAGGTATATATAATGAAAATGAAAGAAAGTGTCATTTTTCGCATATTCCCACCGAAAAACCGCCATTGTTCGTCAAAACCGCGGTATAAAACTCATCGCGCTTAATATCTGTTTATTCTGATTATCCAAAAAAGGTTACTGTAATACAAAAAGATAAGGCGGCGCGATGCGCCGCCTTGATCATTTATTTTGATTTCCTGCCCGTCCGATCAGAACAGAGTCGCGGGAACGAAGAAGTATACGCAGAACAGGAGTGAAACGATTATCGCGATAACCGAAACGTTCCATGTGGGCTTATTCTTCTTTGTGATAGCATATTTGATGATCTCGACAAGGTATGCAACGATGGACATAAGGGTGTAGGAGATAAGACCGACACCGATGCCCTTGGTGATCGAGTAAGAAAGAACCATGATTACTACGGTAAGGAAAGCCGAGGTCGCGTTGATAGCGTTGCTGAAATTGATCTCCTTAACATTGTTCTTCATCATAAGAACACCAACGTAGATAAGAGCAGCCGCGGTTGCCGCAGAGGGTATGACCGCGAACACGGGCATAGCAAACATTGCCGCAAAGAAGAGGACCGCGGTGGTGAGAGCGGTAAGACCGGTTCTACCGCCTGCGGAAACACCCGCGCCGGACTCTACGAATGTGGTAACTGTGGAAGTACCGAGCATAGCGCCTGTGCAGGTAGCAACAGAGTCAGCTATCATGATCTTGCCGTAGTTGTGGGGCTTGTTGTTTTCATCGGAGAGGATTCTGTTACCGCCACAGCATCCAACGATAGTTCCCATTGTATCGAACATATCGATCATGCACATGGTAATAACTATCATTATTGCGGAGAAGATAGAAACGCCTGCTGGAAGCAGACCGTCGCCGGTGAATACGTCGATAAAGGAAGCGAATACGGTGTTTTCGCCTGCAAAGAAGTTCTGGAAGTTTTCCCAGAATTTCCAAGAGATACCGGGAACATCGCCCGAGAGAACCGAAAGATCGGTAACACCAAAGGGTATACCAATAATAGTAGCACCGAGAATACCGAGAATAACGGATCCTCTGACGTTCATCTTGTCAAGAATAGCAATAAGGAAGAGACCGATCAGAGCAACAATAGCTGCCTTGGAAGCCTCCCAGCTGGTAAGGTCAACGAGAGCAACCTGAGTGTACTGGTCAGCAACGATGATGCCTGCATTCTGGAAGCCGATGTAGGCGATAAAGAGACCGATACCAACAGAGATAGCGCCCCTTACCGCAACGGGCATACCGTCGAATACCAGCTCACGGAAGGTCTTGCCCTTGATCTTAATAAGAGAAAGCGCAAGGAAAAGCAGACCCGAAACGAGAACCAGGAAGAATGCCTGTCCGGGGGTAAATGCTGCGGCGTAACCTGCCCAACCGCCGATGATACCGCCGAGCATGGAGTTAAGACCCATACCGGAAGCCTGCGCCAGAGGCATCTTAGCGAGAAAGGCCATCAAAAGAGTACCGATAACTGCGCCGAGAGCGGTGGCGATGAATGCGCTTGACCAATAAGGACTTGCAGCGCTGCCAAAGATCTGGTTAGGGTTGACCGTCAGAATATACGCCATAGCAAGGAACGTAACAACGCCCGCTAAAAGCTCGGTTCTGACACTTGTTTTCTTTGCCACGGGGTCAAAACCCAGAAGCTTAGCAAATTTGTTCATAAAAACCTCCTTATACATGCTTTAAGCACAATAATTAATATTATTATAATGTATTTTTCCGTAATTTGCAAGATATTTTTCAAAATTTAATGTTATTTTTGATAAAATTTGAGTTTTTCTATTTTTTCTTTAAACTTTCTTAATTTATACATATAAGCGAGGCGATCTGTCACCTCATTATGGCGCTGTACGGATTTTACCTTATCCTTTCCGACAAGGTAAAGCTTGAGCTTAAGAATTACGGCAAGGCACTGGCATTTATTTATGCGTCGATCGGCTTTGGAGTTTTTCTTAACTGGTGCTTCAAGCTTTCAAATTTCGGCATAAATATGTACGGCAATTATTCTATCTATTTTCTCGATATTTTCGACAGCTTTGAAGCGACCCTGATCGCATATCTCACAGGAGTTCTTGCGACTGTTACTCTTGGATTTCTCGCAGGGATTTTCCTTGATTGGATAAGTCATAAAAAGACAAAAAACCGAAAGCCTTGAGGCTTCCGATTTTTTGCGGCATCAGAGTTTTTTTGAAAAATTGGTTTAATTTTTACACCTTTATCTTTGCTACCGCTTTTAAGACTTTACCGTCCGCAGAGCCATTCATAATGGTGATGTGAGCATCCTCGGGAAAAACGATGCAAAAAATCACCTTCGTGCAGAACTACTTTTCCGTATTCTCCTTTTAAGAGGATATGATCGTCGTTATCGTCATACTCGCTTATAGCTTCAAGGCTTGACATTTCGGCATAGCCTATTCCCTCGCTACCCGAAATGCAGTAATTTTTTGTCAAACAATACACTTAATATTATAATTAAAGAATATAAGTTTTGTCAATACGCAACGTTTCTAAAAATGCGTAGCATATGCTTCGTGCGGTCTCCTCCGGATGTCTGGAGGGCAGACCTCAACTCCGCAACCAAAAAGACAAGGTAGCACGATGTGCTACCTTCAGATTACTGACAAAGAGTCCAAGACATAGGTTTTGGGCTTTTTGTCGTATTTACAGGATTTTAGAAATGTGGTATAATATAGGTGTAAAAAAGAACGAGGAGGAGCACCTATGTTTACGGAAAGAAGCGGAAAGCAAA
>JAZNII010000152.1:0-3644 GCA_045577415.1 Eubacteriales bacterium | reverse complement strand
GTTACAAGCAAGACCGTAATGCCCGCAACAAAACCGACGGATATGAGAATTACTCCGACGATCTCTATCTCTCCAACGGCAACGATCTTCATAGGCTCGTCTTTCCAAACGGGATGTATCTGCGCTCCGCTTACTGCCGTGTCAAAAAGCTCGTCAAGCGACTTTATCTCTGACGCTTCCGCTGATGCGTCCTGCCATCCCCATAGGAATTTGCCCTCTGCCTTTTCGTACTTTGGCAGGGCGTAGCCTACTATGTAGCCGCTGTCAAGGGGGTAGGATTTCACCGCAACGCAATCTCCGACGGACGGAGACCCCATGCTCCTATTGGCGTTTCCCTCGACGGTGTAAACGTTATGCTCGTCCGAGAAAAGAACGATGCCAACGTGGGAAGCATCTACCTTGATGCTTGGGTCGTTTATGTCCTTGAAAAATATTATGTCTCCTATTTGAGGCTCATATCCTTGCTTTTCGCGATAAATTCCGCTCTCTATACACGCCTTGCGCCACTGCCAGCAGCTTCGGTAGGTTGCGGCGGTGTTCTGTCCGCTCTGTTCCTCACTGACGCCTGCGTGGCGCAGACACCACGTAGCGAAGCTTGCGCACCAAGAATATCCGTAGCTCATACCGTTGCCTTGATCGTTGTCAAGCTTTCCGAACAGGACGTTATATTCAACGAAATCTCGGCTTCCGTTATTATTGTTTCCGTGGAGATCCCCGTCGCTGTCGCCCTCATGATAGCCGAGCTGCGAAAGTGCTGTCGCCACCACGTCGACCGCCTGATCGCCGCCCAAGGGAACGTCCTTCAGATTTTCGTAATAATTACTGCTCTTATATCCCTCTGACATTTCGTATATGTCATCCGCCGCCAGGGCGTCGGGTACAAAAAGTCCCGAAATACCAAAAGAGATGCAGAGAGCCGCCGCGACCGCGACGATCTTTTTTATATCCATTCTTTTTCTCCAAGTTATCGTAAAACTACTCGTCCATATATCGTAATTATAACATTTTTGCATATTCTTGTCAACAAATTAAAGGTTTTTATCTTGTGTAAAATTTTCTCACTAATTAATATGCTCGTCCTGCCCGATAATAGTAGTAAAACCAAAAAGTTTCGCAAATTTGCGAAGGACAGGAGATTTTTATGAAAAAGATCATCAGTTATATATTGATCGCTTGCGCTCTTTTGAGCTTACCGATATTTACCGTATCCTGCACCCTGGGCGGTGGTCAGGCAGACGTTCACGTCTTTTACTACACTTACAGCGACCCCTTCATTTCAAACGTAAGACAGTCTATGGACAAGATGCTCTCTGACGCAGGTATAAGCTTCCAGGATTACGACGGCAACGGCAACCAGACTACACAGACCGAGCAGATACAGACCGCCATCACCGCGGGAGCAAAGGCTATTATAGTTAATATAGTAAACACAGGCTCCGACGACGCGGCAAACGGCATCGTATCCCTCGCCAAGAATGCTGGCATACCCGTCATCTTCTTCAACCGCGAGGTGTCCGATACAGTAGTCAAGAGCTACGACAAGTGCGCCTTTGTCGGAACCGATGCCAAGGAGGCGGGAATACTTCAGGGGCAGATGATAGGCGAATACGTGTCGAAAAACTTCTCTCAAATAGACATCAACGGCGACGGCAAGATCTCTTACGTCCTTTTTAAGGGCGAGGAGGGCAACAACGAGGCGATATACAGAACGCAGTATAGCGTTGAGGAAGCGAATAAGATCCTTTCAAAGGAAGGAAAGTCCGCTCTCGCCTTTTACGACGCGGGCAACCCCAACAAATATCTGGTTGACCGAAACGGTCAGTGGTCCGCGGCGGCGGCTAACGAATATATGACCACGGCTCTGACCTCTTACAACGAGAACAAGGGAAATATGATAGAGCTGGTCATCTGCAACAACGACGGCATGGCAGAGGGAGCTATTTCTGCTCTCAACTCCGCAGGCTACAACACGGGAGCTGAAAACAGCAGACAGATCCCTGTTTTCGGTGTTGATGCCACCGCGGCGGCGGTCGATCTTATAAGCAAGGGCAAGATGACGGGTACTATCAAGCAGGATTCGGCAGGTCTTGCCGAGGCGGTGACCAAGATCGCGGCAAACTCTCTTGACGAGGGCAAAGCCATGAGCGACGGTCTTGACGACTACAACGTAGACGAAAACGTTTTCAAGGTAAGAATACCTTATTCCCAGTATCTGGGATAAAAAATACCGAGGGGCAGGACGTAAGTATGCAGAAAAGATCAGATATTTTGCTGGAAATGAAGAATATATCCAAGAGCTTTCCGGGTGTCAAGGCGCTGGATAACGTTTCGCTGACGGTGAGAAGCGGAACGGTACACGCGCTGATGGGCGAAAACGGAGCAGGAAAAAGCACGCTTATGAAATGTCTTTTCGGCATAAATTCGGGATTTAGCGGAGAGATATTTCTTGAGGGCAAGAGGGTTGCCTTCAAGAACCCCAAGGACGCTCTTGAAAACGGCGTGGCTATGGTGCATCAGGAGCTGAATCAGGCGACAAAGCGCAACGTCATGGACAATATATGGCTCGGAAGATACCCCACAAGGCTTGGCTTTATAACGTCCGAGGGGGAGATGTATCGAAGAACCAAGAATATCTTTGATTCTCTTGGCATCTCTACCGACCCCCGAAAAATCATGAGCCGAATGTCGGTGGCAGAGAGGCAGATGGTCGAGATCGCCAAGGCGGTGTCCTACGACGCGAAGATAATCGTGCTTGACGAGCCGACAAGTTCGCTGACAGAGCGTGAGGTCGGTCATCTTTTCAAGATAATCGACACGCTGAAAAAACGCGGCTGCGGCATCATCTATATCTCACACAAGATGGACGAGATCTTGAAAATATCCGACGAGATCACGGTAATGCGCGACGGAAAGCACATCGCCACAGAGGCGGCGGGGGACATGACTATGGAAAAGATAATCAAGCTTATGGTAGGCAGAGAGCTGACACAGATGTTCCCCAAAAAGACAAATACACCGGGGGACGTGCTTCTGCGAGTGGAAAATCTGTCTTCAAAGCACAATCATGTTGAGGACGTAAGCTTTTTCATTCGTCGCGGCGAGATCGTCGGCTTGGCAGGTCTTGCGGGAGCGGGACGAACCGAGGTCATCGAAAATCTTTTCGGCATATCCGAGCGTCTTGGCGGCAGGCTCTATCTTGACGGAAAAGAGATCAGAAACCGCACCCCACGCGAGGCTATACGAAACGGATTTGCTCTCTTGACCGAGGAAAGACGCGCTACGGGCATCTTCGGCAACCTCGATATTCGTGAAAACACGACGATCTCAAGTCTTCGGAAGCATCTGAAGCTTGGAGTGCTATCCGAGCGCTCGCGCCGCCGCGACACCGCTTGGTCTATCGGCACTATGAATATCAAGACCGCGTCTCAGGAGACACAGATAGGTCTGTTGTCGGGCGGAAATCAGCAAAAGGTGATCCTCGGCAGGTGGCTTTTGACCGAACCCGAAATACTGATGCTTGACGAGCCGACGAGAGGCATTGACGTAGGCGCGAAGTTTGAGATATATCAGCTTATCGACTCTCTCGCCGCCAAGGGCAAATCTGTAATAGTCGTGTCAAGCGAGCTGCCCGAGCTGCTCGGCAT
>JAZNII010000151.1:0-37729 GCA_045577415.1 Eubacteriales bacterium | reverse complement strand
AGAGGGCGAAACTTTTTCTAAAAAGTTTCGCCCTCTCCCCCACAAAAATATATTAGTGTATCTGAGTTCCTTCGGGGACCATGTCGTCGACGAAGATGACCTTGCAGCCGCAGGCGTTATTGGTAGCCGCCAAGAGCATACCGTTACTTGTTACGCCTGTGATGCGGGCGGGTTCAAGGTTAGCGATAACGATGATCTTCTTACCGATGAGTTCATCGGGTGTGTAGTCGTGCTTGATGCTGGAGACGATAACTCTCTCGCCGATGCCGTCAGAAAGCGTCAGCTTGTAGCAGGAGTGAGACTTTCTGATTTCCTGGCACTTAACGATCTTGCAAACTCTGAGATCGAGCTTCGCGAAGTCGTCCATAGTAACCTTTTCTTCCTTGATAGGCTCGACGGGATCGGGAGCGCCGTATACCTTCTCCTCGACTACGGGGTTGAGAGCCGCTTCGATCTCGGCGTTCTTTGCCTTCTCCGCATCGGTCTCGGCGTAGGAGAAGTCAAGCAAACCTACGAATCTGTCCTTCTCTATTGCGTAGAGGAAAAGGTAGAGTCTGGGGCCCTGCTCCTTGTCGATAAGCAGCTTGTATATAGTCTTGAAGAACTTGCCCTGAATAGCCTTAAGCTCCTTCTGGTCTGTTACCTCGGGATAGATCTCCTTCGGGATCGCGTAGAGCTTCTGGTTAAGATCGTCAAGGGTGTATGTGCCGTTAGCGATATAGTCGTAGAGAGAAGCGATAGCCGCCTTTTCCTTGTCATCAAGAGTGTTCCAAACCTCAAAGTTTCTGGTCGCGCGGAGCTTATTGACCTGATCGGGAGCGCACTGCTCAAGCCAGAACTTCGCTCTGTCAAGTCGGTCGGCAAACTGCTCGTACTTGTAGGGCGTGCCGATCTTCTCAAAGACGGTCTCAAGCATGGGAACGTTGAAGTCAACGATAGAACCAAGCTGAACGAGAAGTCCCATGGGAACGGTATCGATCTTTCTGTCGCCGATTATGCAGTTGTGCATGACTGCCGCGTTGTATTCAAGCGCCTCGCCGCTGATGTACTCGTTATACATCTTGTCGAACTCAAAGTACTGACGCAAAATTCCATCGTCAAAGCAGAAATCAAACGCCTTGGTAGGCTCGGTCTTGGAGTAGAGCCAGAGAATGATCTCGGGCTGATAGAGCTTCAGCATAGTGTCGGGGGTCAGGTTGAGACCCGAGGACGAGGACATCTTGCCCGCAACGCCCTTGATTCCGATAAATTCGTAGCCCTGATAGATGGGTGCGTCGTAGTTGTATATCTTCTTTGCGATGACCTTGGAGTTGTTGTAAGAACCTGTGGGAGCGGAGTGATCCTTTCCGCCCGGCTCAAAGTCTACCTGCTCGTACTTCCAACGCATAGCCCAGTCGACCTTCCAACCGAGCTTGCAGTTGAAGTTTTCAAGGAAATTAAAGTGACCCTTGTGACCGCAACGGCACTCAAACTCTGCCTCGGTGCAGTCCTCGTTGACAGAGGTGATGGTGGTGAAGTCGGTGTGACATTCGGGGCAGAAGATGCTTACGGGATAATACTTTTCCTTCTCCGCATCGTGTTCTGCCTTAAGCTCCTCGGGACTCTTGGACTTGTCCTTGGTCTTAAAGGAGTCAAGTATCTCGAATATCTCGCCTCTCATTTTGAGCGCGTGGATAAGATCGTCGCGGTATTTTCCCGAGCGGTACATATCCGCCTGATAACGGCAATCGAGCTTGATGCCGAAAGGCTCGATGCCCTTGAGGAACTCCTCCTCGAAATGCTTTGCGTAGTTTTCGTGGCATCCCCAGGGATCGGGAATGTCAACGTAGGGGCAACCGATATATTTGTCGTAAGCGTCGCCAACCACCGCCTGAACGTTAGCGGGGATCTTGCGGCAACGGTCGAACTCGTCCCAAGAGATTATAAGACGAGCCTTTTTGCCCTTCTTCTCAAGAGCCTTGACAACGAAAAGAGGAGTAGCCAAGTCTCTGAAGTTACCTATATGAACCGAACCCGAAGGGCTGACGCCTGCGGCGCAAACATACTCCTCCTTGTCGGGATTTCTCTTAATCAATTGCTCGGCGATTTCTTCTGACCAATGCATTTTTATACCTTCCTTAAAACACTTAATATTTCTTCGCAAAATTATTCATTGTATTTTATCATACTTTTCTGATTTTGTCAATAAGCAAAGCGCGATTTCACAGCGTCAGATCCTTTAATTTTCCTATGATTACGGAAAAAACGCTCCAAATTTTCGGCATTAACGCTCTTTTTCTATTCTCGGAACACGTCCTGAGATCAGGCACAGCGTCTCGTATTCTATGGTGTCAGCCATTTTCGCGAGACGGGTAAGCTCGTCGCTCGATCTTCCGAAAAGCCTTATTCTGTCTCCGACTCGAGCAGGGACGTCGGTCACGTCTATCATGCACTGGTCCATACATACCCTACCGATAACGGGAGCCTTGAATTCACCGTTTTGCGTACACACGGTCACCTCAGCTCCGCTGTACGCGCGCAAAAATCCGTCGGCATAGCCGATCGGCAGAGTAGCGATAACGCGTTCTTCTTCCGCGTGGAAAATTCCGCCGTAGCTGACCCTCTCGCCCTCGGGCAGAGTGTGAATGTGGGAGATAACGGTAAACAGAGAGATAACGGGAGACACATCGGCGGTCACGAACTCTGACGGAGCCACGCCGTAGAGAAGAATACCCAATCTTACGCCGTCAAGAGAAAGCTCGGGAAACCTTACCGTCGCCGCGCTGTTGCAGACGTGGCAGAACAGCTCGATGCCATCCCTCTTAAGCTCCTCGCGGACCAAAGAAAATCTGTCAAATTGCTCCTTTGTAAAATTCGCGCCGTCGGAGATATCAAGATCCTCGTCGGCTCTCGCAAAATGAGTAAACATTCCTTCAACGCAAAGGCTTTCGCTTGCCACAAGCGTTTTAATAAATGCAGCTGCGTCTTGACATTCAGAGGATTTTCTGGTGCAAAGACCTATTCGGTTCATACCCGTGTCAAGGGCTACGTGAACGCGAACACGACATCCCTCTTCTTTCGCCGCCCTCTCAAGCTCTATGGCATAGTCGGCGCTTATGACCGTCTGAATAACATCGTATTCGGAAATAACCGACGCCATGCGGCAATCGGTATATCCCAAAATCAAGATATCCGCATCCTTTGATTGCTGACGGCATATTTCTCTGACCTCGATCGCTTCTTCAATGCAGGAGACGGCAAAAAAATCGCATCCCGCGCTCAGAAGCGCGGGAACGCAGATCCTTGACGTATGCCCGTAGGCATCCGCCTTTACAACGCAGATGTGTCGGGCATCGGGAGAGACGGTACTGAGCGATCTGTAATTTTTTTGCAGAGCATCGGTGTCTATCTCCGCCCACGTCTTGCGGCAGAGAAGGTCGGACATACCCGAATATAATCTGAAGGAACTCATAAAAACTCCTTTTTGAAGCAAAATAACTGTACTGATAACAGTATATCACAACCAGACAAATATTGCAATAATAATTTTTGCAATTCTTTAGATTTTGAGATATTAAACTAGGTTATCGACATATATTTTTTTGTGTGCGAAAAGATTTTCCCAAGGAGGAAGAAAAATGAGATCTTTTGTCGGCAAAGGAGCAAAAAGGACGCTTTTTGCTATTTTTGCATTATTTTCAATATTTTTTACGGCTTGCGACGATCTGCCCTCGGATTGCCTCAAATACCTTGACGCTCCCTTTTTCGCAGAGGTTGAGGGAGAGGTGGATGGAGTGAGAGTCAGCGCTCTGTTATACTGCGACCCCACAGAACACAGGACAAAGGAGATATACAACAAGCTGACCGTCACATTTCTGTCTCCCGAAAGTCTTGGCGGTATGACCGTCAGTCTGCGTTCGGACGGCAAGGCTACTCTGCGTCTTAAAGACTCCGAGGAGGATCTGCCGCTTTATTCGGGACTCGCCGAGCCTTATCTCGCGCTGTCTCCCGAGGGAGAGATATATTCTCAAAAAAAGACAGCTGAGGGCTACGAGATCACCTACAAGCAGGGCAGCGACTCGGTGACCTATTATTTTGACGCGGACGGAGTGCCGAAAAGAGCAGAGGGAAGCGTAGGTGGGAGAAAAATTTTGTTAGAAATCACAAAAATCCGTAATACGAGCAAATAAAGGCTTTTTTCGGTTGACAATCTTGATAAGATGTTGTATAATATTAGCGTAAAATATTAACCTTTTGAAAGGACCTGAACATGGAAGCATCAAGAATCAAAGAATTGTCACTTATAGCGGCAAAGATCCGTCTCGGTGTCATCGAATCCACTCACGCGGCAGGCGCGGGACATCCCGGCGGCTCGCTGTCTATCGCCGACATTATGGCGTACCTCTATTTTGAGGAAATGAACGTAAATCCCGATGACCCTAAGAACGACGACCGCGACCGTTTCGTCCTTTCCAAGGGACACACCGCTCCCGCTCTTTACAGCACGCTGGCGCTCAAGGGATTTTTCCCCTTCGAGGAGCTGAAAACTCTCCGTCAGCACGACAGCCGTCTTCAGGGTCACCCCGACATGAAGGGAATCCCCGGTGTTGATATGACCACCGGCTCGCTTGGTCTCGGTATCTCTTCGGCTTGCGGAATGGCGCTTGCCGGCAAGCTTAACGGTAAGGATTACAGAGTTTACACCGTGCTTGGCGATGGCGAGAGCGAGGAGGGTCAGGTCTGGGAGGCTTCTATGTTTGCCAACCATTATAAGCTCGACAATCTCTGTGTAATTCTCGACTACAACAAGCTTCAGATCGACGGTCCCGTTGCCGAGGTCATAGGTCCCGCTCCCTTTGAGAGCAAGCTTGAAGCTTTCGGTTACAATGTAATTTCTATCGACGGTCACAATTTTGACGAGATCGAGGCGGCATTTACGGCGGCAAAAGCTTGCAAGGGTAGACCCACGGCGATAGTTGCCAACACTACTAAGGGCAAGGGCGTTTCCTTTATGGAGAACAAGGTCAACTGGCACGGCGCGGCTCCTAAGGATCCCGAATACGCTATCGCGGTCGAGGAACTTAACGCACAGATCGGAGGTTTACAGTAATGGCAGAAAGAATTGCAACAAGAGAAGCTTACGGTCAGGCTCTGGTCGAGCTTGCCGACAAATACGATTACGTGGTGCTTGACGCAGACCTTGCGGAAGCGACCAAGACTGTTAAATTCAAAAAGGCATACCCCGAAAGATTTTTCGACTGCGGTATCGCCGAGGGAAACATGATGTCGGTAGCAGCAGGTCTCGCGGCGGCAGGGAAGATGGCGTTTGCGTCCTCCTTCGCTATGTTCGCGGCAGGCAGAGCCTTTGAGCAGGTGAGAAACAGCATCGGCTACCCTCATCTGAACGTTAAGATCGGAGCGACCCACGCGGGAATCACCGTTGGCGAGGACGGCGCGACACACCAGTGTCTTGAGGATATTGCTCTTATGAGAACTATCCCCGGAATGACCATTATCAACCCCGCGGACGTGGTCGAGGCGAGAGCGGCGGTCGAGGCGGCTATGCAGACCTACGGCCCCTTCTATATGAGATTTGGAAGATACGCTTGCCCTATCGTCAATGGCGAGGACTACAAGTTTGAGCTTGGCAAGGGAGTTCAGCTTCGCGCAGGTAAGGAGGTTACCATCGTGGCTACCGGTTACATGGTGCATCTTGCCCTTGAAGCGGCTGAGGAGCTTGCGGCTGAGGGAATCGATGCGAGAGTTATCAATATCCACACCATCAAGCCCCTTGATAAGGAGATCATCCTGAAGGCGGCGCGCGAGACGGGCGCTATCGTTACCGCAGAGGAGCATAACATCATCGGCGGTCTCGGCTCGGCAGTAGCGGAAACTCTCTGCGAGGGCTGTCCCGTTCCTATGCTCCGAGTTGGCGTTGAGGACAAGTTCGGCAAATCCGGAAAGGTTCCGCCCCTGCTTGAGGAGTACGGTCTTACCGCGGCAAATATCGCCGAAAAGGCAAGAGCCGTTGTTAAAATGAAATAATAACACTAAAAAATTCGGGCTTCTTTGAAAGTCCGAATTTTTTATTATATCATTGATATTATATACGTAATCAAAAACATTACCGCAATCCTGATAAGAGGAATAAGAAAGATGTATGCCACGGCAACGGATACCGCAGCTATAATTTTTGAGCGAAGTCTATACGGAGCAGTGCAAAGTAGGATTATGCCTATTATAGGCATAAAGAGGAGCATCAGAATGATAAAAAGCCAGCTATGATACCAAGGAATAAAGGTCACTCTGCCTGAGTTGGGGTTTCTTTTTTTCTTTCGCGTCTTGACCTTGGCGCGATTGCCCGCTCTCATCTCCTCGGGACACTCCTTGCCGCAGAGGGGACAGTTGTCTCCCGCGAAAAAGCAGAGACAGTCGGGGCATTTGTTGAGATCAGGGCGGTCAAGCTCGTCGGATGCGTGTGATCCAAGCAGTTTTCCCATAGCGTCCTCCAAAAATTAAAATACTAATCTTGATATTTTCGTGATCTTGTCGCCGTCAAGCTCAAAGAGTACAGCGTCGGCGCGGATCTTACCGTCAGCGACGGTAAATTGAGAGGGCAGGTGCTGTCTCATTTTGCGAAGCACGCGCTCTGCGTCGGTGCCGAGGATGCCGTTGTCGGGACCCGTCATACCAAGGTCGGTGACGTAAGCGGTGCCGCAGGGCAATATCTGAAGATCCGACGTAGGCACGTGTGTGTGTGTTCCGAAGATAATGTTGATCTTGCCGTCAAAAACGCGAGCGAGCGCGTATTTTTCGCTGGTCGCCTCGGCATGGACGTCAAGAAGCGCGAGATCGTATTCTCCCTCCTCGCGAGCCAGTATGTATTCAACCGTTTCAAAGGGATCGGCAAGAGGCTCCATAAAGGCAACGCCCTGTACGTTCATGCAAAGCACCCTGTATCCGCAGACGTTGACCGTGGCGTAGCCGCATCCGGGCGACGAGCCGGGGAAATTTGCGGGACGTATTATTTTTTCGGGATTGTTGTCGAGGAAGGGGTAAAGATCACGGCGCGCCCAGGTATGGTTGCCCATTGTGATGAGATCGACGCCGCAGTCGAGTATTTTTTGAGCGTCCGCGGAGCTGAGACCGTGTATTTCGGTGGCGTTCTCTCCGTTGGCGACAACGAAATCAATTCCCACTCTGTCACGGAGCTTCCAAAGGTTTTCGCGGAGATGCTCGATGGCACGAGTGCCGACGATGTCTCCGATAGCGAGTATTTTCATATATTTTCCAATCTATATTACAATTTATTTTCCAACGCAGAAGTTTGCGAAAATTCGCGAAACTATGTCCTCCGAGACGGTGCGTCCGTCAAGCTCTCCGAGAGCAGAGAGGGTGTTTTCCACCTCGGCGCAGCATATCTCAAGGGGAAGATCTCCATCTATCGCCTCTATAGCAATAGTCAGAGCTTCGATAGCCGAGCTTACCGCCGCCGCCTGACGCGCGTTGGAAATTATAGCGTCACTGCCCGTGTCAAGAGCTTCGTCGATATAGAGCTGCTCTATCAAGCGCTCCAAGCCGTCAAAGCCCTCGCCCGACTCCGCGGAGAGATGACAAACCTGTTCAAAGCCCTGCAAGAGTTCTTCCATTTCGGGTACAACTCCAAGGTCGCTTTTGTTGATTACCGCTGCCTTAACGCCGCCAAGGGTCGCAAGATAGCTTATAAAATCCGCGTCCTTTTCATCGGGTGTATGGGTTCCGTCAAACACCGCAAGTATCAGCTCTGCCGACTCTGCCGCCGCTCTTGCGCGGTCGATTCCTATTTTTTCAACGGCATCGCCCGAGTCGCGAAGTCCTGCGGTGTCGGAAAGGCGGAGGATCACACGACCCAGCTTTGCGGTCTCGGTAAGCACGTCGCGCGTCGTTCCCTCGATGTCGGTAACGATAGCCGCGTCTCTGCCGACTATTCTGTTATAAAGCGAGCTTTTGCCTGCGTTGGTCCTTCCCAAAATGACCGTCGGGATACCGCTCATGACGGCGCGTCCCGTGGAGTAGGTTTTTGCAAGCGTTTTCAGCCTTGTGAGATTTTCACCTGCGATAGACAGCATCTCGTCGCGGCTGATGTCGGCAAGGTCCTCGTCGGGGTAGTCTATGTGGGCAAAGATCGCTGCCAGAACGTCACCGAGCGAATCGTAGATAGCTTTTATCTCGCCAGACAGCGTTCCCTTCATATTGGAACGGGCAAGGCTTATCTGCTCGTCGGTCTGCGCCTCAAGCAGGTCTCCGAGACCCTCAGCGCCTGTCAAGGTCATCTTGCCGTTAATAAAGGCTCTCTTGGTAAACTCTCCCGGAAGCGCCATTCGCGCTCCTGCGGAGAGCAGCGCCGCAAGCACCTTTTGAGTCACCAGAACACCGCCGTGACAGGATATTTCAATGGTATCTTCGCCCGTAAAGGATCTGGGTGCGCGAAAAATGACGGCGATGCCGTCGTCTATCTGTCTTCTCTTGCCGTCCGACCGCTCGAAGATATTGCCGTATACCGCTCTCGCGCTGTCACACTCGGACAAGCTCTTGCCGCTTGCAGTCTCAAACACTCTCTCGGCAACGGACACGGCGTCCTCGCCCGAAACGCGAAGCACGGCGATACCGCCCTTGCCGTAAGGGGTGCTTACTGCGGCTATGGTGTCAAGGTGGTTCATAAAGTTCTCCTTAAAGGGCGATCTACCCTTAAAAATTCAAAGAATAACCGAACAGCGGGGAATCAAATTGCAAGCAATTTGCCCCCGCCTACGGTCGTTACAGTATCGGCGAATTTGTCGCGCCGAGATTATTCTACGATGAAATCCTTAAGCTGATCGCAAAGCTTGTCTGCGCCCTTTTCGGAGTCGTATGTCAGCTTAATGGGCTGACGAAGGTCAAGACTGAAAATACCGAGGATGGACTTACCGTCAACCTTGTACTTTCCCGACTCAAGATCCACATCACCCTCAAAGCCAACGAGAATGTTGACCAGCTTATAAACGTCGTTAATCTCTCTGAGCTTAATGTTAAGTGTCATATTAGTATTCCTTTCTTGAGTAAAATTTGTCCTTGGACATCTTACATTTTTATTATATATCAAGCTAAAAGCTTTGTCAATAGAAAAATATCATAATAAAACAAATTGATTTACGCCTATTATATTACATTTTGCATCTAAAACGGCAGGTTTTGCCAAAAAATCGCACAACTGCTTAAAACCCTTATGACGCAAGGCTTGTCGAAGATTGTCGCCATTTGGTCGCAAAAACCGCTCGCCTTGTGGAAAACTCTCAAAAGTCTTGTCCTGGCACGGTTTCCTGTTGAAATCTCTGTTGAAACTGTGGAAAACTCGAAAAAAACTTTTCCGTCAAAACAAACAATTTACTTCATCTTGATGAAGTTTTGGATCAAATAGTGCAGATAAGTTTTTCTATTACCGCAAAGCCGTCGCGGGAGTTCTTTATTTCCTTGTCGGCTTCTCTGCATCGGCTTACCATACTGCGGCAGATCTCCACCTTCGGGTTTATTTTGAATATCAGAGAAACTCTGTATTCGTGTATTCCCAGAATGTCGGAGACCTCCTTGTAGGTCAGTCCGTCCGCCTTCAGCGTGGCAACCGATGCCATCTCGCAAACGTTTTTTGAAATGTCTCCCATAATAAAGATAGGATCGACACGTCTCATCTTCAATTCGCGCAGAATATCAAGCGCCTCGTCCTTTTTTCGGGTACTTATGGCGTTGGCGAAAGCAAAGGTGTCGTATTCCGAAACCGGAGTGGCTACGGTCTTTACGTCCTCCGCCGTCACCGCGTCTCTGCCGTTTGCCTTGACGTAAAATGAGAGCTTTTCTGTCTCGCTTGCAAGATTGAACATATCTCGTCCGCAACGCTCTATTACGAGAGCGCAGACCTGAGGAGATGCGGAAACACCGTTATGCTCAAAGTGCTTTCCTACCCATGCGGCAAGCTTTGAGGGAGTGTTTTTTTCAAAATTGACCAACACCGCCACCTCACCAAGTTTTTTGAGAAGAGCGGAGGGACGCTTTGGCAGAGTTCCGGGGTCAAGTCTGTCCGATGCCACGTTGATAATGACCGTGTTATAGTCGTATTCCTCAAGCTGGGAAAGGACGGCGCACAGATCCTCTACCTCGTTTTGTCTCATTGCGGATATGTCAAGCCCCGTGACAGAGACCAGCTTTCTGTCTGCCATCATAGGCAGGGGCATAAGTGCGTCAAGCAATACCGAGGGAGAGTAGGTGAACGCGTCTATGCGGATCTCGTTGAAAAACGCAAAGGACGGGTCGGGGCAGATCGCCTCCGTCGCCTTTTTCATGGCAAAGGACTTCATGTAATCCTCCTCGCCAAAGAAAATATATGCCGCGCGAGGCTCGGTCTTTATCTCTTTTCTGAAATCGGCTTCCTTGATTATTTCCATATTCTCCCCCCTTTCGGTTTGATAGTATAATTATATCAAATTTTACAGTAAATATCAAGTGTATTAAAAAAATTCTTTTCCTCTGCAACAAATTGCGCTTTTGCCCTTGACATATACTCAAAAAAATGATATCATATTGCTGTTTATGTCGAAATTTTAGGATCATATAATAAATAGGAGAAAAAATGTTCAAAAGAAGACAGACCGCGGTCGTAAACGGAGCGCCCGCCGAAAACAAGATGGGTACTATGCCCGTAAATAAACTGCTTATTTCAATGGCCCTGCCCATGGTAGCGTCCATGCTGGTTCAGGCGCTCTACAATATAGTCGACAGCCTTTACGTTGCAAGGATCTCTGATACCCCCGACGAGCTTACCGCCATATCTTTGGCATTTGCCGCCCAGAACTTTATGATCGCCGTAGCGGCGGGTACGGGAGTGGGAATAAATGCACTGCTTTCCAAAAGTCTCGGCGAAAAGGAATATGACAGAGCCAATAAAATAGCCGCAAACGGCGTTTTCCTTGCCCTTTGCAGCTATATCGTGTTCTTGATACTCGGCTTCACCTGCATGGAGACCTATATGGGCTGGATGACCAAGGATGCAAACGTCATATCTCTGGGCGTTGACTATCTCTCTATCTGCTTTATCCTTTCATTCGGTATATTCGGGCAGATAGTGATGGAAAGGCTTATGATATCAACGGGCAAGACCTACCTCGCCATGGCAACGCAGGGAGTTGGAGCTATTATCAACATAATTCTTGACCCGATATTTATTTTTGAAAACGGACTTGGAAACATCATCCCCGGTGTCGGATTTTTGAATTTCGGCTTCGGACTCGGCATCTCAGGTGCGGCAATAGCCACAGTCATCGGTCAGATCGCGGCGTTCATACTTGCCATCTTCCTCAACCGCATATATAACAAGGAGATACACCTCACCTTCCGCCGCTTCCGCCCCGATTTAAAGATCATCGGCAGAATATACGCCATTGGCGTGCCTTCTATCGTTATGGCGTCGATAGGCTCTGTAATGAATGTACTCTTTAATATTATACTGGACGGCTTTACCGAGATCGCGACAGGCACCGAATACACCGTCGGAAAGCTGGCGCAGACCGCCTTCGGCGTTTATTTCAAGCTCCAAAGCTTCATTTTCATGCCGATATTCGGACTTAACAACGGAATAGTCCCGATAGTGGCGTACAATTACGGCGCACAAAAGCGAAAGAGAATGATGAAGACTGTCGTCCTCGGAATCGCGTACGCCGTGGGATATATGGCGCTGGGCTTTGCCGCGTTCCAGATATTCCCCGAAACGCTTCTCGGTCTGTTCAATATGTCGGACACCGCAAGCCTTGCTATCGCCGTACCCTGCCTGCGTATAATCTCGATCTCCTTCGTGTTCGCGGGCTTCTGTATCATCATAGGCTCGGTGTTCCAGGCACTCGGAAAGAGCATTTACTCGATGTTCGTGTCCATAGCACGTCAGTTGGTGGTGCTTATTCCCGTGGCGTATCTGCTGGCTCAGCTTGGCGACGCAGCTCTCGTCTGGTGGGCGTTCCCCATAGCGGAGATCATGTCTGTAATAGCCAGCGTCGTGTTCTTTATCATCATTTATAAGAAAATAATAGCGAAAATACCCGAATAATAGTCAAAAACACGGGTAAAATTCCCGATAAATTTGAAAAATCAGACAGTTTTTCAAAAAATCAAGAAAAATTTTGAAAAACTCTTGACAAAAGGCATCGCTATCGTGTATAATATACGATGTCATTGTGTAAAAGCGTCAAAAACGGCATTCTCGCCGTTTCGGTTCGCGTTTCGTGAACTGTGCAAACGCTTCCGATTATCACTTAAGGAGGTGCAGCAAATGCTCAGAACTTACCAGCCTAAAAAGCGTCAGAGAAAAAAGGAGCACGGCTTCAGAAAGAGAATGAAGACTTCGGACGGAAGAGCCGTTCTGAAGAGACGCCGCGCTAAGGGTAGAAAGAGACTTACCCACTAATCACATCGTTTAAAACATCTTGTTTTTAACAGATTGGCAAAAATAAAAACCGCCGATGACCGCATTTCAAGATCACTTGTATGTAAGGGCATCGGGGTTTTTAGCGTTTTAAGAGTTTTTTCGGGCGACCGTCCCCGCGCCGCAAAAAAGAGGGAATAATAAAATTGACGGAAGCATTGACAAACACGTAAGCGTCGTAAAAAACGCAACAAAAGAGGTAGAAGAATGAAATTTCCCGCAATAAAGGAGCATCATCTCTATAACAAGGCTTATCGCTCGGGGAAGCATTTTTTCGGCAGATACGTCTGCGTGTACGTCCTCAAGGATCTGCACGCGGGAAGACTGAAAAAGGAGCATCCGCAGAAGATAGTCGTCAACCGATTGGGACTTTCGGTCTCCAAAAAGGTGGGCGGAGCGGTAAAGCGCAGTCGCGCAAAAAGAGTTATACGCGCGGCGTATTTTCCTTATAAGGATGCCTTGAAAAAGGGCTTTCTTATAGTCATCAGCGCGAAGCCCGAGATCGACGGCGTAAAAAGCCAAGATGTCGCAAGGGAATTGAAGTATGCTTTCAAAAAGTTGGAAATGTTCGACCAAAACCTCACTGAAAGAACCTGATATGAAATACGTTTGTATACTGTTGGTTCGCTTTTACCGCAAATTCCTGTCTCCGCTTAAAGGAAGACCGTGCTGTAGGTTCACGCCTACATGCTCAGCCTATGCTCTCGAAGCATATCAGAAACGTGGCTTTTTTGTGGGAACTATCCTCACGGTCTGGCGAATATTCCGTTGCCAGCCGTTTTGCCCGGGCGGTTATGACCCGGTTCCGAGGACAGGCCTCCGCAATCCTAAAATCGGTCCGGAGATAAGAGAAAATGTATATGACGGCGGTTATTTGGCAAAAACAAGATTTGTATTCTTATACGATCTTCCGCTTGAAGACCGCAAAAAGAAGTCCAAAAAACAAAATAACAAACGAGAGGACTAATTCGTAATGAACAAGAAAAAAATCGTAACAAGGATCGCGCTTTTGCTCTCCTTGTGCTTCGCATTGACACTCGTTTTCGCAAGCTGTAGCGGCGGAAACATTCAGATCGACACCTCCCTTGACTTCAGCGATCTCGCAAACACCGAAACCGAGGGAACAGGCTCCGAAGCAGATACAGAATCAGGCTCTGAAGCAGGCTCCGAAGCAGGCACAGAGTCAGGTGAGACAGGTGACGCTGAAACCGAATCGGGAAGCTCCGAGAGCGACAAAAAGCCTCAGGAAAAGGTCGAGGTCGACCTTGCGGCAAGCTCCAACTTCCTTGATATCCTCCTTTCCTGGATAGGCGTAGCTCTTAGCTGGATGACCAAATATCTTACCTTCGGCACCAACAACTACATTATCACGCTCTGTCTTTTCGCTATAATAATGGAGATCGTCTTCCTTCCCTTCGGAATTAAGCAGCATCAAAACTCCATCAAGCAGGCAAAGCTGAAGCCCAAGGAAATGGCTATCAGAAGAAAGTACGCGGGCAGAAACGACCAGGCGACCCAGCAAAAGGTCACTCAGGAGATCCAGGAGCTTTATCAGAAGGAAAACTACAATCCCATGTCGGGTTGTCTCCCTCTGCTCATTCAGCTCCCCGTGCTTATCGTACTTTACTGGGTAGTCGTTAACCCCATGAAATACGTTCTCGCATGCTCCGACAACTTTATTAACGTTATGTATGCCATCGTTAAAGCAGAGGGACATGAAGTAACCTCAAACGGCTCCATTCAGCTTCTTAACAAGATCACCGAGCTTCGCGGCACAGGTGCGCTCACTAACGAGATCCTTGCAAAGTACGTTACCAACCCCGAGGCGGTTGCTGAAAAAATTGACAACATAGTAGCTAACCCCCTCAACTTTAACGTAGGTTTTCTTGACCTCGGCCAGATTCCTTCATATGAATTCTGGAATTTCGGCTCCAATGCACAGCTCTGGCTCCTGCTTCTCGTGCCTATCTTGACCTTCGTTGTCTACTTCTTCAGCATGAGAATAAACAGAAAGCTCTCCTTCCAACCCACACAGAACGCAGACGAGAGACAGCAGGCTTGCTCCAACACCATGATGGACGTTACCATGCCTCTGATGAGCGTATTCATCACATTCGGCGTTCCCGCGGCTATCGGTATCTACTGGATGTTCAAGAGCATTCTCGGTGTTGTCAAGCAGTTCATTCTCTCCAAGGCTATGCCTCTGCCTCAGTTTACCGAGGAAGACTACAAGGCGGCGGAAAAGGAGCTTGCAGGCAAGCAGCCTAAGAAGGTTCAGAAGTCCGCAAACGCAGGTAAGGTACGTTCTCTGCACCATATCGACGACGAGGATTATGACGAGAAGGGCAACTATAGACCCGTAGTCAAGAACGAGCAGGAAGAGGAAGTCTCCGAGGCGAAGAACGAAGGCAGCAATATGACTGACGGCACCACGCTCAAGGACGAGTCCGATAAACAGGAGAAGAAATTCTCTTTCCGCGATCTTTTCAAAAAGAATAACAAAAAAGATGACAAATAATTGACGGAGAAACAATCGTGAACAAAGAAATAATTACAACAGGAAAAACTATTGCCGATGCCGTTGCCGCCGCAGTCGCGGAGCTTGGCGTTTCAAGCGCAGAGGAGATCGAGTACACAGTTATCGACGAGCCTAAAAGAGGTCTCTTCGGCATCGGCGCTCAGCCCGCAAAGATCTCCGCAAAGGCTTCTTACAAGGGTGAGATCTTCGCTTTCAATTTTATCAATCAGTTAGTCAAGGACATGGGTCTTGACTTAAACGTCGAAATGAAGGACGTCGACGGCTCCGATAAGGATTGCAAGCTTATAGACATCACAGGTGAGGGCGCAGGCGCGCTTATCGGTCACCACGGCGACACGCTGGACAGTCTCCAGTACCTCGCTAACCTTGCCGCAAACAAGAGAGTAAACGGCGTTAAGCCCAGCTACGTAAAGATCACCGTTGACGCAGAGAACTATCGCGCAAAGAGAGAGGAAACTCTACGCGCGCTCGCAAGAAGAATGGCGGACAAGGTTCTTAAACAGAAGAGAAGCGTTATGCTTGAACCTATGAACCCCTACGAGAGAAGGATCATCCACTCCGAGATCCAGAACATCGAGGGTGTTTCCACCAACTCTATCGGTTCTGAAAACAACAGAAAGATCGTTATCTATCTCGAAGAAAACTGATCGAACAGTATTAAGAGGGAAGTCATAAACGGCTTCCCTCTGTTTTTTTATCGTTAAACGGCAAAAAGCCATATTGACTTGCCGCTGATTTTGTTATATAATATAGATGTATAGATCAACAGCCAAATAAATAATAATTGGAGTTGCTATGAAATCTGTCAGGAATATTTACAAGATAGGAATAGGTCCTTCCAGCTCCCACACGATGGGGCCCGCGTTCGCGGCGGAGAGGTTTTTGTTGAAACATCCAAATGTCGAAAGAATAGTCGTAACGCTTTACGGCTCGCTCTCAAAGACCGGAAAGGGACACGGAACCGACCGCGCCATTCTCGAAGTTTTTTCGGGAATACCCACGGAGGTGATCTTTTGCAACGAGGAGATCGAGCTGAAACATCCCAACACTCTTAATTTCAAAGGATATATTGGCGACGGGCTTGTTGCCGATATGACAGTGCTGTCGGTAGGCGGCGGAGAGATCGAGGTCGTGGGAGAGGAAAGCGAGAAAAACGAAAAAGAGCTTTATAAGAAAAACAGCTTTACCGAGATCGCAAAGGTCTGCAAAAGAAAAAATATACGTCTTTCCGACTACGTATTCTCTCACGAGGACGAGGATTTTCCCGCATATCTTCTTGAAGTGTGGCACACTATGCAGAACGCCATACGCGAGGGACTTACTCACACGGGAACGCTTCCCGGAGGTCTTGGCGTCAAGAGAAAGGCGCAAAAACTTCACAATCAAAGGCATATCGACGAAAGCCCCCAGACGAGAGAGAACAGACTGGTTTGCTCCTACGCATTTGCGGTCAGCGAGCAGAATGCCGATTGCGGTCTTATCGTAACCGCTCCCACCTGCGGTTCTTGCGGTGTGCTTCCTGCGGTGCTTTGCTATATGCAGGAGAAAAACGGATTTTCCGACAAGGACATCGTACGCGCCCTTGCGGTTGCGGGTCTTATCGGTCAGCTTGTGGCAACCAACGCGTCTGTCAGCGGTGCCGAGTGCGGATGTCAAGCCGAGATAGGAACGGCTTGCTCTATGGCTGCGGCGGCACTTGCCGAGCTTTTTGAAATGGGAATAGATCAGATCGAGTACGCGGCTGAAATATCCCTTGAACATCACCTCGGACTTACCTGCGACCCCGTTTGCGGACTTGTGCAGATCCCCTGCATCGAAAGGAACGCGGTGGCGGCGATGAGAGCTATCAACTCTCTGAGCCTTGCGAACTTCCTCTCCGACAGCCGAAAGATCTCCTTCGATCTCGTTGTTGAGACCATGTATCAGACGGGAATAGACCTCTCTCATCACTACCGTGAGACCAGCGAGGGCGGCCTTGCAAAGCTTTATAAGCATGAGTGACAAAAATTGAGCCGACGCTCAGCCTTCACAAAAGAGGTCTGACGTCGGCTCAATTTTTTATTCTTGTTCATCCCGCACGGGACGTACCGTGGGTCTTTCCGGAATACCGTTTCGACAGATGCGCCTGAGATTGGCTTCAAATATGGCAAGCGCGCCGTAAAATATCTTTCTGTCCTCGTCGGAAAGCCCTTGACCCGCGGCATTGACCGCAATTTCGGCGCGATCGCAAACGTAATCTGCCGCCCGCTTTCCCTCGTCGGTCAGAACCAACCTTGCGCGATAGAGATTGTTCTTGTCGCTTTCTCGCGTAACCAGACCCCTTTCCTCCATTTCGCAAACGATGCGCGAGATAGCCGCCTTGTCCTTTTCGCAGATCTCGCTGAGCTTTGTTGAGGTTATCCCCTCGGGGAAGCGGCTCATGGTGATAAGATACTGCACGTAGGAGGCGCGCAGACCGTATTTTTCCATTTCGTCTCTTTCGATCTTGATAATGTGTCTGTAAATATTGGATATCGAATATGAAAAATGTTCAAATCTGTCAAGCATTGACTTTTTTCCTCTCTTTGCGCGGATGTTTTAATTAAAAACGTTGACAAGTCAACATCTAAGATTGTATTATACACCCAAAAAGTTGACTTGTCAACATCTAAAGCGAAATTTGTCGATTTTTATACTTTCAAAAAGCAGGGAACACTCCAACGCCGTCGGAGTGTTCCCGTTTTATGTTTATGTATTGACTTATCAGTCCTTGGAAAGAGCCATATAGCGCTTTGCGGCCTCCAGGTGTCCCGCGGACGCAGCTTTTCTGTAATAGGAGCGAGCCTCGCGCTTGTTTTTTATTCCCGTTCCCGATCCTTCCTCACAGCAAAGCCCGTAGCTGTACGCCGCGTTGATATTTCCTCTGTCTGCCGCAAGCTTCAGCCACTTGACCGCCTCGGCGTCGTTTTCGTTCAAGCCTACGCCGTGACGCAGACACCAGCCGTAGCTGTACGAAGCGTCAACGTCTCCAAGCTCTGCGGCGATCTTATAGCATCTCGCCGCGGCGACCTCGTTCTTTTTCACCAGCGCCTTGCCGTCAAAATACGCGTCTCCAAGCTTGTTCATAGCACTGCCGAATATCTCCTTTGACGGAGCATCCTCGCCATTCTCTCCAAAATCGGTCTCATAATAGCTTTTCAGATCACCGCCGTGGACGAATATCTTTGAGATCTCCAGTTGAGCGCCGTCATGGCCCATCGAAGCGGCAAAAGCAATATTTTCAAATGCGCCCAAATACGACCTGAGCGACGGTTCGCGTTTTGCCATAAGCAAGCCGAGACGGTACTGCGCCTCTATTCTGCAGTCGGTTTCATGTTCCGCTTTTTCATAAAAACGTTGGGGGAAATCATTCAGCTCGGGGGCGCTTCTGGCAGTCGCTCCCACCGCTTTCGTATACCATCTTTCGGCGTCGGCGGAATTTTTGGCAACGCCGCGTCCCTCATCGGCAAATCTTCCCATAGCCAGCATTGCGGGGACGTATTCGATCCTCGCTGCGCGGAGCATATACGTCCTTGCGTCGAACTGCTCTGACCTTGAGCCTGCGCCCGTAAGTATCAGGCGTCCAAGGTTATACATCGCCTCCGCGTTTCCGTTCTCTGCGGCGGTCTTATAAAGACGCAACGCCGACGCGGGGTCACGCTCAACTCCCACGCCTCTTTCAAGGCACTTTGCCATAGCAAGATGCGCTTCCTCGCAAACAAAACCGTCAGCAGCACAAGAGAGAGCCTCTAAATAGCTTGCGGTCGCCTTTTGGGCATCCCCGTCAACGCCCACTCCGAACAAATAACACTCGCCCTTCATATACGCCGCATCGGGAGAGCCAAGCTCCGCGCCGCGACAGAACCATTCAAAGGCGACCTTCTCGTCGGTTTCGGTTCCCAAGCCCTTCAGATTGCAAAGTCCCAGCTTGAACGCGGCATCCCCATTGGAGCTATCGCCCTCGTAAGCGCCAAGATAGCGCAGATAAGCAAGCTCCGGGTTTCTGACAGTACCCGATCCTTCAAGATAGCAGTTGCCCACCTCATATTCAGCCGCCGAAAGTCCCGCTTCAGCCGCCATAGAAAACATTTTGTACGCCGCAGAGGCGTTTTTCTTGGTTCCTCTGCCGCTCTTGCTCATCATTCCCGCTTGGTATATGGCGGGAGCGTAGCCCGCGTTAGCAGATCTGTTACAGTAAGCAAACGCCTTTGCAAAATTCTGCTCAACGCCCACACCATTGTCGTAGCAGAGCGCAAGACGGTACATGGCTATGCGGTTGCCTCCCTCTGCCGCCTTCTTGTAATATGAGAAAGCCGCTTCAAGGTCCTGCTCGCAGCCATCTCCGTCCTCATAGCAAATGCCGAGACGGCACGCCGCGTTGGCATTACCGAGATCAGCCGCCCTTTCGTAAAGCTCGGTGGCGTATTCCTTGTTCTGCTCTACGCCGTGTCCGTAAAAATAGCAGCCGCCAAGATTGTTGATCGCGGTGGCAGAGCCTTCCTCCGCCGCCCTTTCGTAAAGCCTTACCGCCATGGCGTAGTCGGTCTCGCATCCAACACCCTCCTCGCGGCAGATAGCGAGGGCGCATATACTTTCGGTATGTCCTCTCTCTCCGCCGCGGAGAAGCATCTCAACGGCGGTCACAGGATCGGCATCGCAGCCGATACCGTTCATATAACAAAGACCGAGATAATAATATCCCTCGCCCGAATCAAGCTTCGTCGCGCCCGAAAAGCACTCGAAGGCAAGAGAAGGATCATACCAAGGAGCATTTTTGTCGCCGTAAAGCTTGCCAAGATATACAAATGACCTTGAGCATCCCTCGTCTGCCGTCTTTTTTAGATGCATAATGCCGGTCTCCACCGAAATGCTTCCCGATTCCATCTTAGCCACGGTATCATCGTAAGAAACGTAGCTCTCCAGACTGCCGAGATCCAGGGTTGACTCGGTATCATCGCAAGAAGCGTAGCTATCCAGACTGCTGAGATCCAAGGTAGACACGGTATCGATTTCGTCGGTGTCAATGCCGTCAGCCTTACGGTCCGCGCCGCGAAGGTCAATATTGTTTTCGCTCATTGTAAAGCTCCTCCTCTCTTAAGAATATACTCGGCTCATTGAGGTTTTTTAGCCACGAAACAGGTTCCTACACCCTCTCCGTCAAGCAATCGGTAGAGGATCTCTGGATCCGAGCCGTTCATTATAAACATAGGTATTCCGTTTGACGTGACCATTTTTGCGGCAGTAAGCTTTGCTTCCATTCCGCCGGTGCCTCTCTCTGTACCGGCACCGCCCGCGAAGGAAAGGATCGCGTCAACGTCGTCAACCTGTGCGATAAATTTCGCGTCGGGATTTTTTCTGGGGTCACTGTCAAAAAGTCCGTCTATGTCGGATAGATTGATAAGCACGTCGGCGTGGCAGAGATTTGCCACGTGAGCCGAGAGAATGTCGTTGCCGCCGAATTTAACAAGCTCGTCGGTGGATACCGCGTCGTTTTCGTTAACTATCGGTATACATCCCATGCGGAGCAGGGTATTGAAGGTGTTTTCCGCGGCTACTCTGCGAACGGGGTTGTCCACCACGTCACGGGTCATGAGTATCTGACCAATCTTGTGACCGTAGTCCGAGAAAAATCTGTCGTATATCTTCATCAGCTCGCTCTGACCGATAGATGCCATCGCCTGCTTTTCTTCAAGAGATTCGGGTCTGTGACCAAGACCCGCCTTGGCGATTCCCGCGCTGACCGCGCCCGACGACACGAGTATCACCTCTTTGCCCGAATTTTTAAGATCGGACAGAGTTTTGGCAAGCAGCTCTATTCTGCGCAGATTAAGTCTGCCCGAAGAATGGGTGAGGGTAGATGACCCCACTTTTACCACGATTCTCCTGCAATTTTCAAAAAAACTCATAAAAAAGCGTCACTTTCGAAAAAAATTTTGCAAAACCACTTTAAAAATTTATAATTTTGTATTATAATAATATAAAGAAGACGGTTTTGATATGTTATTGCTTTAATTATACAACAAAAATCTTTCTTTTTCAAGTAAATTTTCAAAATAATGAAATTTATAGCATCTCCGAGAAGCTCGGAGAAGAAATAACATACGGAGGAGCATTATGAAACAGAAGTACACCCTTTCTATTGCCGACATGGAGATAAACGTTATTACCGACGAACCCCACGAATCGGTGGAATACATAGTCGGGATACTTGACAGAAAAATGAGAGAGATAGCTCTCAAAAGCAAAAAATGCACCAAAAACGAGGCGGCAGTGCTTTGCGCGCTTGATTTCTGCGCCGATAAGATAAGACTTAAGAAAGAGCTTGAAGAGGTCAGCGACACTCTTGAAGAGAGAAACGAGAAATTTGAGCATCTCTGCGAAAAGCTTGAGCTTGTTCAGAAGAACGGCGAAAGACTTGAAAGAGAACGCACAAGACTTGAGATAGAGAACGAACGCCTGCGCCGGATGATAGACGATATAAAGGCGGGCAGAGTATCCGCAGAGGAGGTTGCGGCCGAGGAGGCTGCGGCTGAGGCTATTGCCGATGCGGTCGCAGAGGCCGTTCCCGAGACCGACAGCAAAATGACTGTAAAGAAAAAGGCTCCCGGAAAGAGCCGCGTAGGATCGATGTTCGACCTGCTCACCTTTACCGACATCTGATAGGGTCACAAGTATATGAAAAACATAAAATTGCCCGAGCTGTTAAGCCCTGCGGGGTCGCTTGAAGCTTTTGAAGCGGCAATAGACGGAGGCGCCGACGCGATATACGTGGGGGGCGCCTCTTTCAATGCCCGAGCAAACGCCAAAAATTTTTCCGAGGATGAGCTTCGGGACGCGATCAGACTTGCACACCTTTACGGGGTCAAGGTGTATCAAACAGTAAACATAATGATCCACGGCAGAGAGGTCTCCGACCTATTGACAGCGGCGGAAAGATCAGCCGAGATGGGCGTTGACGCCTTTATCGTCTCCGACCTCGGCGCGGCAAGGCTTATACACGCCCGTCTGCCCGAAATGCCGCTTCACGGAAGCACCCAGATGAGCGTCCACAACACGGGCGGAGCAAGGCTTCTTGCAGATCACGGATTTACGCGCGTCGTTCCCGCCAGAGAGCTTTCAAAAAGAGATATACAGACCCTTGTAGACGAAAATCCCCTTGAGGTCGAGATTTTCATACACGGCGCTATGTGCGTGAGCCACTCGGGGCAGTGTCTCTTTTCGTCCTTGGTTGGCGGAAGAAGCGGAAACCGCGGACTTTGCGCCCAGCCCTGCCGTCTCCCTTACGACAGAGCCGAGGGCAGAGTGGGGGACAAATACCCCTTGTCCTTAAAGGATATGTCGCTTGCTGCTCACGTCAGGGAGATAATCGATAGCGGCGTTTCGTCACTCAAGATTGAGGGCAGAATGAAATCTCCCGAATACGTCAGAGGGGTTACGAGGATCTTTCGCAGACTGCTTGACGAGGGCAGAGACGCAACCGCAGACGACATCCGCGAGCTTGCCGAGCTTTTTTCACGCGGAGGATTTTCAGACGGATATTACACCGAGAGCGTGGGCAGAAAAATGCTTGGCATCCGTAGCGAGGAGGACAAGCAGGCATCCCGCGAGAGCGAAAGGTTCAATAAAATAACCCGCAAGATACCCATATCAATGGAAATTCATCTTGCGGAGGACGAAAACAGCAAGTTGACCGTATCTTGCAAGGATAAGAGCGTAACGGTTGAGGGAGAAATTACTCAAGCGGCTATAAATGCACCCATTGGTGAGGACACCGTTAAAAAGTGCATGGCGAAGCTTGGTGACACCTGCTTCACCCTTGAAAATATTAAAATCGACCTTGGCGAGAGGCTGATGATGCCAATTTCACAGCTGAATGCTCTCCGCAGAGCGGGAATTGCCGCTCTTGAGGACGAAATGGCAACCGCGGCTCCCGCGAGAGTGGAAAACGCAGAGCTGCCAAAGCCTGAAAGAACACCCAAGCGTCGCCGCGTGGGCAGATTTTCAGATCCCAAGCAGATAACAGAAAAAGCAAAAGAATTTTTCGATCTTATTCTGCTTCCTCTCGACACATTTGACGAAAGCGCCCACGGAATAGTCATGCCCCCCGTAATTTTCGACTCCGAAACGGCTCGCGCGACCGAGTTTTTAAAGAAAGCTGTCGCAAAGGGGGCAAAGCACGCCGTACTCACTAACCTCGGACAGATAGAAATGCTGAAAGAACACGCGCCCAATCTCTCGCTTATCGCCGATTTCAGATTCAATGCGGCAAACGACCAGACTGTTGGATTTTTCGAGGAGCAGGGATTTGAGAGCGTGGTTCTGTCCGCCGAGCTGACCTTGCCGCAGATACGCGACATCAAGGGTGCAAAGGCAGTGATTACCTACGGACGGATACCGCTTATGACCCTTGAAAAGTGCGTTATTAAGGAGCTGTACGGCGATAAGCGTGCTTGCGAGGTCTGCGCCGCGTCAAAAGCTGAAATGAAGGATAGACGAGGATTTATTTTCCCCGTAGTCCGTGAATATCCGCACCGAAATATCGTGCTGAACAGTCTGCCGACGCAGATGTCGGACAGAGAAAACGAGCTTGCGGCGGCAGGTATTTTTGACAGACATTTTCTTTTCACGGTTGAGTCGCCAAATGAAGTTGACCGTGTGATAGAGGACCACAAGCTTCACCGCGCGCCCACGGGCAAGGTGAGGAGGATATAACACAAAACCGACTTTGCGAAAAATCGCAAAGTCGGGTTTGTATTATTCCTCATATTCAAGCAACAAATTATGCTGAACCGCCATCGCGTCCCAGGTCTCACGATCCACATTTCCGGTTACGGTTATTCCGTTGCGCTTTTGAAACTCTCGCACCGCATTGGCGGTGTCCTCGCCGTAGGTGTCACTAAATTCCTCGGGAAGCTTTTGGAAGAAATAAAGTCTTTCAAGCTGACCTAAAAGAAAGTTGACGGTGGCGGCAAGGTATCCCCTATCTCCCTGCTTTATCACAAACCCAAATGGGTATCTTGGGAAAAGCGCCAACATAGCGGGCGGCGAATTTTGCGCCACCGACGCGTCGTATTCAGCTTTAAGTACGTCCCAAGTAGCGCGGTCAACCGTTCCCGTCACGGGTAGTCCTCTCGTCTGTTGAAATTTTATAAGCGCGTCACGGGTGGCGCTGTCCCAGATGCCGTCAATCGGTACAGAGCCTTGGGTTCCCAATCGGTCGTCATGGAAGGTAAGGTGGCGCAGGTATCTTTGGATATTTTCTATCGCGTCACGTTCAAAATCGTTTGGTGTCATATATAATTCCTTTCTTACTGTCCTAACGCAAAGCCGGGGAATTGACCTTCTCCGAGACGGTTGCCGTTATAGAGATCGCTATAAAGGTCGGTAATTCCGCCCCATGCGACGGGGCCCACCACGCCCGTGGCGGGGATGCCGTAATAGTTCTGGAACGCCACCACCGCTTCTTGGGTTCGCGTCCCGAAATATCCCGTGGGATTGACAGAGGGGATTTCCGTAATGTAGTTTGAAATGTAATTGAGATATTCCTGCAAAAGTCTGACCGAATCGTCCTCAACTCCGATCCGCAAAAATACGCCGGGGAAAGGTATGACGTTGCCCTCAACATACTGCAAGGGGATGGTTGCAACTATGCCGATGTATGCGTTATAGATGGCTCGCCAGGTGTCCTCGCCCACAACTCCGTCGGGAGTAAGACCGAATTCTCTCTGCGCCGCCCTGACCGCCTCGGTAGTACTCGGACCGAAAATACCGTCCACAGACACGCGTGGGATCACGTTATAAAATTCCGACAGATAGCTCAGATAGTATTGAAGCGCGCTGACTCCGATGTTGTTGTTGCCCTCCTGCAAAACGCCCGGGAACTGCTTGGTCACCTCGTCAAGGGAAATACCCTCGGAATTGAGGTCGTTGAGCCGTTTTACGCTGTTGTATATCTGCTGTATGGTATACCACGTGCCTATTCCGACTATGCCGTCGGGTGTGAGATTGAAGGCGCGCTGAAAGGCTTTAACTGACTCCTCTGTGTCAAAGGAGAAAACGCCGAAGGGCGGATTTATCTTTGGGATGGCTGAAAAATTGTCGGATATGCGATTGAGCCGTATTTGGAGCGTTCTTACGTCGTCGCCCGTACTGCCGAGTTGGAGGGGAGAGGACGGCAGGCTTGCGGTCTGACCTCCCACGGGCGCATCGGTCACTATGTCAATGTTGTTGCCGTAGTAGTAGGTCAGTATTTCGTACGGTGAAAGACCTTGCTCAGCAAGCGAAACGCTACCCCATTGGGAAAGTCCGTTACACTGCACCTCCACGCCGTCGCAGTATTGGGCGTAGAGCGGCTCCACAAAGCCTTGACGGCTGATATAGCTTGTGAAAAGCTCGCGGACTATCTCCTGAACGTTTTCAAACAGATCGCGTCCGTTGACGAATGATTGATCTATGGCGATACTGTTAGTGATGTCGAAATCATATCCGCGGGTTCGGTAATATTCGGTGTAAATGCGGTTCAGCGCAAAGGAAATTTGAGCGTAGATATTGGCTCGAATTGCGTTTTCGGGCCACGTGGGATATATCTCGCTGGATGCCACGTTTGCTATGTAGTCAGCGAAGGGAACGGTCACGTTTGGCGCGTCGGAGTCGGGAGACCCCAGATGGACCGTGATAAATTCGGGAATTATCGGTACGTTAGCTCCGCCTGTCATATCAGCCCTCCCTACCGTTTCCGTCAAGAGAGGTAGATTCAAGCGACATGTTTTCGGTCTCGAAAAACATATTGTCCTCTACGGTGAAGTTGTCGGTCTGTCCGTTATCGGGCAAGGGGATCATATCTGCGTTCTGAATGGCGGTTATGCCCTCAAAAACCGGTACGTTGGTGTAGTACTGCTGATAATACCCGGGCTTGGTGACGCTTAAATTGTACGTTTCGTAGCTTCTTCCGTTGCCCGGCGACATAGACAGCTCGCGTGGCGGGGCAGGGAGAGCAAACCTTTCGGTAAGTCCCGACTCGCCCGTAGTATAGACCGCTATAACATCGCCTCTACCGCTTTCAAATTCGGGATCGTAGTTGTGTATCGTGACGGTAGCGCCCTCCAAGGGGATCGCTCCCCGCGCCGTGGTCACGCGGACGATCATATATCCGTATCCCGTGTTTTGTCCGTTGTTCATATATTTGTCCTCCGTTCACAAGTCGTTGCGGTTTCCTGATATAAAAATATGCCACGAAGAAGCGTTTGGTGAAAAAGATAAAAACGGCACAAAAAACTTCACAAAAAACTTTTCAAAAACCCTTGACAAGGAGAAAAAATAGTGATATAATATTTCTACTTGTGAAATCACTGCCAACTAACAGTGAAATAATTTTGTGAGGTATTTTAAAATGAAGGAAGCTATTCAGCCCAAGTACGAAGAGTGCGTGATCAAGTGCGCATGCGGCGAAACCGTTGTTACTAAGTCCACCAAGGGAAGCGAGATCAGAGTCGAAGTTTGCTCCAAGTGCCACCCCTTCTTCACCGGCAAGCAGAAGTTTGTTGATGCAGGCGGACGCGTTGATAAGTTCAAGAAGAGACTCGAGAACTTCAAGAAGTAATATCGTTTCGATATTTGCGTTTAGGGCTATTTTTGCCCTGCATAAAGAATTGCGCTCGTACATATTTGTACTGCGCAATTTTTTTGTTTTCTGATGAAGCGTAGTGGGGAGGAGTAATATGAATATAAAAGAAGAAATAAAGACAAAAGCGATATTGGTGGGTATCGTCACCGACAGAGCTAACGCAGAGCAAGTTGAAAAATCGGTCTTTGAGCTTGGTCAGCTGCTTGACACCGCAGGCGGTGAGACCTTTGCGGTGGTGATACAGAACAAAAGCACGCCCGACCCGAGAACTCTTATCGGCAAAGGAAAAGTGCAGGAGATCGGCGAGCTTTGCGAGAATAACGGAGTAAAGCTTGTCATTTTCGACGAGGAGTTGTCGCCCGCTCAGATAAGAAATCTTGAGGACGACATCGGAAACGACGTCCACGTTATCGACCGCTCGATGCTGATACTCGATATTTTTGCGCTCCACGCGGTCAGCGGAGAGGGTAAATTGCAGGTCGAGCTGGCGCAGTTAAAATACAGCGCGCCAAGACTTATCGGTAAGGGAGCGGAGCTTTCCCGTCTTGGCGGCGGAATAGGCACGCGAGGTCCCGGTGAATCCAAGCTTGAAAGCGACCGCCGACACATCAAGAGAAGAATTACAGCCCTTGAAGAAGAACTCGAAAAGCTTGCCAACACAAGGAAAACCATGAGAGCGGCAAGAGACAGAAGCGGTCTTAAAAAGGTAGCTATCGTCGGTTATACCAACGCGGGTAAATCCACCCTCCTCAACTATCTGACCGACGCGGGAATACTTGCCGAGGATAAGCTTTTCGCAACTCTCGATCCCACCACGAGAAAGTTCACTCTCCCCGGTGGCGAGACGGTGCTGCTCACCGATACGGTCGGATTTATCAAAAAGCTGCCTCACCATCTGGTCAACGCCTTTCGTTCCACGCTTGACGAGGCGGTCTATTCGGATATTATAATGATAGTTATCGACGCAAGCGACCCCGAGTATCTCTCTCAGCTTGAATGTACCGAGCAGACCTTGGAGGAGCTTGGCGCGGGCGACAAGCCCACGATCTACGTCTTTAATAAGTGCGACAAGGGAACCTACGACGATCCCATAATCGACCGCACTCGCGACCGTCAGCAGGTGGTGCATATTTCGGCGAAAACCGGTCAGGGATGCGACAAGCTTACCGAAATGCTCCAGAGCGTCGTCCTCGACGGCAAATGCTCGGTGGTTTTCAAGATACCAAATGCCGAGCAGGGAGCTATGAACATTCTTTACCGCGATGCAACTATTGAGGACGTGGACTACGGCGCGGAATTCGTCACCGTTAAAGCGGTGGTGGATGCCAAGGTCAGAGGAATGTTAAAAAAGTACGATACTATGCTTCCCGACGAGGAAGAGGAATACTAAATGGCTACGCTCTTTTAAAGTTTTTGCGTCTCTTTTTTCAAAAAGAGACCGCCCCTCCAAGGGCGCGTAGCCCTTGGTCGCCCTCCGCAGAGGGCGAAACATCTCTATCGGCGTTTTCTTTTGTTAGCTTTTCTTTTGCGCCTGCTGTGTCAAAAGAAAAGCGGAGAACGATTCAGATACACTTTGCGTAGAAAGGGGAACCCCCCACTTGTGCGGTTCCCCTCTGGCAAGCCTGCGGCTTGTCATTCACCCCTCTGTGGCGCTTTCGAACGATAAGGGAGTTTCGCGCCTTGCGAGGCGCGCCCGCCGATCTCGGCGGCTCAGACGAGCTTTTGAAAAAGCTCGAGCAAAACTTCCATAAGACAACACCGTGGCGTTATCATTAGCCAGACAAATCAAAATTTGAAACACCAAAGGAATTTTTATGAACGTAGAAACACCCGAGCTTTACGTCACCTTAGCGGGTGAGGGAAGCGACGAATTTGAAGAAAAACGGTCTATTTTCATCGGTCACGCCAAGCACGTAACGAGCGAGGACGAGGCTATGGAGTTTATAAAGTCCAAGAAAAAGGAATACGGTGACGCGACGCATAATTGCTGGGCGTATATTTTAAAAGGCGGTATCGTCGCTCGCTATTCCGACGACGGCGAGCCTCAGGGAACGGCAGGCGTGCCTATGCTGGAAGCTATACGCAAAAGCGGTGTCTGCGATTGTGTAGTGGTAGTCACCCGCTATTTCGGCGGCGTACTGCTTGGCGCGGGAGGACTTGTGAGAGCCTATTCTCACGGAACTACCGTCGCTCTTAACGCGGCAAAGATCGTTACTTATGAAAAATACGCCGAAATGAAGCTCGATTGCTCCTATTCGGATTATCAGAAATATTCGGTCGTTCTGCCCACATTTGGCGCGATGATCGACGATACCGACTTTTCCGACAGAGTCATCATTCGCTTTGCCGTGAAGGAGACGGTCGTAGACAAGCTGACGCTGAAGATAACCGAGATGTCGGGCGGCAAAGACAGACCCGAAAAGACAGGAGAGAGGTTTGATTACAATGACTAAGCTGTTCGATACTCACGCGCACTATTTTGACCGCAAGTTTGAAGATTTTGAGGGAGGCGCAGATGCGCTTTTGTCCTCTGATCAATTCCTTGAGGCAGTCGGAGGAGTAGTCAACGTGGGAACAACGCACGAAAGCTCGCTCCGCTGCATTGATCAAGCGAAAAAGTACAACTTTATGTACGCCGCCGTGGGAATTCATCCCGAGGACGCCCAGACCAAATGTAAGCTGCCCCCCGACGAGGAGATAGCTAAAATAAGCTCGTTGGTCTGTGACAGAGAAACACAGAAAGCAAACAAAATAGTCGCTATCGGCGAAATTGGATTTGATTATTACTGGCAGCCCGTGGACAAGTCCTTACAGTACGAATATTTTTCAAAACAGATGGAGCTTGCGAGGGAGGTCGGGCTTCCCGTTATCATCCACAATCGCGACGCCCACGCCGACACCTTTGATATGATCTGCCGTTACCCTGACGTGAAAGGAGTGCTTCACAGCTGCTCAATGAGTGCCGAAATGGTCAAGGAAATAGTAAAACGCGGCTGGTATATATCCTTTTCGGGAACAGTTACCTTCAAAAACGCGGAAAGAGTGCGCGAGGCTTGCCGCGCCGTACCTCTTGACAGACTTTTGATCGAAACAGACGCGCCCTATCTCGCCCCCGTGCCTTACAGAGGTAAGATAAATCATTCTATCCTGATGCGGGAGACCTGCGCCGTGGTGGCTCAGGTGCATAGGATCGGCAGTGATGAAATGGCTAAGATCACCCGCGAGAATGCTTGCAGACTGTTTAATATTTAATGATAACTCCAAAACAACGTCCTGTGCTGAACTTGCATAGGGCGTTATTGTTTTACCACGTTAAAAGGGTAAATAATTATGTGCAAATTGCCCAAATTTGTGATATATATACAAATTTTGCCCTGCAACTTCTACAAATAGAACACAAAAAGTTTGATGGAAATTCTTGAAAAGTTTTTCAAAATATAGTATAATAAATGGTGTGAATGTTTATTTGTTCGTTATGACGGATGGATTTTCAATACAGTAAATTATAGAAAGGGCTCACAATGGGTGAGCAAAGGAACAAAACCATGGCTCAGTACAACACAAAACAGATCAGAAACATCGCTCTTGCAGGTCACGGCGGAAGCGGAAAGACCTCTCTTGCAGAAGCTATGCTTTTCGTCAGCGGCGGAACCGACCGTCTCGGTAACGTTCCCGACGGTAATACTGTATTTGACTACGATCAGGAGGAGCAGGTAAGAAAGTTCTCTCTCACCTCGTCCACCGCACATATTTATTGGAAGGACGTTAAGATCAACGTCATCGACACCCCCGGTTACCTCGACTTTGAGGGCGAAGTGCTTCAGGCTGCAAGAGTTGCCGATAGCATGGTCATCTGCGTCGACGGTAAGGCAGGTCTTGAGGTAGGAGCCGAGCTTGCTTGGGATAAGGCTGTTGCGGCAGGTGTTCCCAAGGCATTCTTCATCAACAAGTGCGATAACTACGACGCGCACTTTAACGCAACCTTTGACCAGCTCCGCGAGAGATTCGGTAAGTCTCTCTGTCCCGTATTTATTCCCGTAGGTAAGAACGGTAAGGACATTACCATGATCGACCTGCTTGATATGCAGTCTTACGTATACGACGACTCTGGAAAGAGATTCCCCACCGATACAACTCCCGAGCTTGAGGCTGCTGCTGAAAGATATAAGGAGGTTCTTTGGGAGGCTGTTGCAGGTACCAGCGAGGAGCTTATGATGAAGTTCTTTGACGGCGAACCCTTCTCTAAGGAAGAGTGTGTTGAGGGTCTCCACCAGGGTATTATCGACGGCACTATCACTCCCGTTTACTGCGGCGCGGCTACCAGACTTTGGGGCGTTGTTGCTATGATGGACTCTATCGCGGCATCCTTCCCCCGTCACACCGCTAAGAAGGTTGAAAAGGACACCTCAGGTGCTGACGTTGCTATCGACGTTGAGGGCGATCCCGCTATCTTCGTATTCAAGACCGTTGCCGATCCCTTCGTAGGAAAGATGTCTTTCTTCAAGGTTATGAACGGTTCTGTCAAGAAGGACTGGGTACTTAAGAACGCAAGAAGCGGCGGCGAAGAAAAGCTTGCTCACATCTACATTATGAAGGGTAATAAGCAACTTGAGGTTGACGAGCTGGCTTGCGGGGACATCGGTATGGTATCCAAGCTCTCCGACACAAACACAAACGACACCCTTTCCCGTTCGGGTAAGGTCGAATACAGCAAGGTAAGCTACGCTACTCCTTACTACTGCAAGGCTATGTATCCTCTCACCGCAAAGGACGAGAGCAAGATCTCTCAGGCTATCGCTCGTATGACCGAGGAGGATATGACCCTCAAGTACGAGAACAACCCCGAGACCAAGCAGCAGCTCATCTACGCTATGGGCGATATGCACCTGACCATTCTTGCGGCTAACCTCAAGAACCGTTTCGGCGTTAACATCAAGTACGAGGTTCCCTCTATTGCATACAGAGAGAAGATCACCAAGACCGTTGACGTTGAAGGTAAGCATAAGAAGCAAAACGGCGGTTCCGGTCAGTACGGTCACGTTTGGATCAAGTTCTCTCCCTCCGAGGAAGAAGGACTTACGTTCAGCGTTTCGGTTGTCGGCGGTGCGGTTCCCAAGAACTTCAACCCCGCAGTTGAAAAGGGACTTCAGGACGCTATGCTCAAGGGTGCTTACGGCTATCCTATGACGCGCCTTGCGGCTGACCTCCATGACGGTTCTTACCACGACGTTGATTCCGACGAGTTGTCCTTCAAGACCGCGGCATCTCTTGCATATAAGAAGTGCCTCGAGCTTGCAGGTCCCGTGCTTCTTGAGCCTGTTGGCGACCTCGACGTAACCGTTCCCGAGAGCATGGTCGGTGACGTTATGGGTGACCTTAACAAGCGCCGCGCGGCCGTTATGGGTATGGATGCAGTTGAAGGCAGACCCGGATACACCACAGTTCACGCTATGGCTCCCAAGGCAGAGCTTGCCGATTACCCCATCGTTATCCGCGCTATGACTCAGGGTCGCGGCGTATTCGAGTACAACGTAACCGGCTATGATACCGTTCCCCAGAACGTTGCACAAAAGGTTACTGCTAAATAATTGAAATTTAATATTTAGGGCGAGTCCGAAAATCGGACTCGCCTTTTTTGGTTTTAAACGTTAAATTGCAATTTGTGGGGATGCACCATTCAGATTTACAACAGTTCGACAAATCAAAATTTGAAATAAAAATCATTCGACAGCGTGATGCGACATTTTTCTCAAAACGCTTATGATAGAATTAAAAAAACGCGCCCTTGGGCGCAAAAGCGAGAAAGAAGGGAATAAAAGAAAAATGTGTGCGGCGAGAGACAGAAAGCCGGGATTTGACAGCGAATTTACGGGAACTGTACTAAAAATAAAGCTCAGAGGAGAGATAGATCATCACAGCGCGGCGGCGGTAAGGAGCGCTATCGACGACATGATACGCTCAAAGCACCCCTGCGAGCTTGTTATCGATATGTCGGCAGTTGATTTTATGGACAGCTCGGGGCTTGGACTGATTATGGGAAGATATAACACAATGAAAGAGATCGGGGGCAGCATCACGGTTGCCGATCCCAATCCCGCAACCGAAAAAATAATGAATCTTGCAGGGCTGGAGAGAATAATCAGGATCACTCGCTCGGTAGCAAAGGCGCAGACAAGAGAGCGTGCCGAGGCGGCGCGGGCGGTGATGTCCGTAGGGCATCAGACCAGATCGCCAAGGAAAAAGACCCCTCAAAGCGGCGTCAAAAAAAGGGAAAACGAGGACAAATAAAATGAAAAGAACAAGATTTACAGGTTCGGTAATAAACAAAATGCAATTGAAGCTTCCCGCCCTCTCTGCAAACGAGGGAATGGCGAGGGCGGCAGTGGCGGCATTCTGCGCCCAGCTTGACCCCGCTGCGGTGGAGATCGCAGATATAAAATGCGCCGTCAGCGAGGCGGTGACCAACTGCATCGTCCACGCCTACAAGAACACAAGCGGAATGATCTATATTAACGTCTCTCTGCTTGAGGGCAGAGTTGCCAAGATAGAGATAAAGGACAGGGGCTGCGGCATCGAGGACGTAAAGGAAGCCCGTCAGCCTCTTTTTACCACCGACGCGGCAAGCGAGCGAAGCGGAATGGGCTTTACCGTTATGGAAAGCTTCACCGACAGTCTGCGCGTCTCCTCCAAGCCGGGTCGCGGCACCAGCATCACGATGTTCAAAGCCTTTGGCTCTCGCGGCGAATACTGACAGTACATAGCGGTCTTTAATAAAAGAACCGCAAAACAGGCGCGGAGGATTTTAAATGGACGAGATCAACGTCACGGCAACACAGAGCATCCGAGAGGAACGCGACGAAAGATATTTACGAAACAGAGAGCTGATAACAAAAGCGCAATCGGGCGACGAGCAAGCGACCGAAATATTGGTGGTGGAAAACACCGCGTTGGTCAAAAGCATCGCTTTGAAATTTCGCGACAGGGGTACTGAATTTGAGGATCTTATGCAGATCGGCACTATCGGGATGATAAAGGCGATCCGCAGCTTCGACATGGAGCGCGGCACCGCCTTTTCAACCTACGCGGTGCCGCTTATAGTGGGCGAGATACGCCGACATCTGCGTGACGACGGGCTAATAAGAGTCAGCCGAAGCTACAAGCGCACGGGGATCATTATTATGCGCGAGAAAAACCGAATTATGACCGAGGAGGGCAGAGAAGCGGGCATTTCCGAGTTAGCGGAGCTTGCGGGGGTCAGCGTGGAAGAAGCGGCGATCGCCATCGACGCAGTTTCTCCCGTCTCGTCGCTTTCGGACAACGTTTACGGCGAGGATTCCAAGACCCTTGACGCTATGATACCCGACAGAGAATCGCAAGACGAGTTTGAAAATCTCAACGACCGCATCGCACTCACTCAGGCGATCAACAAAATGCCCCCAGATTGGAGAAAAATAGTCCTGCTCCGATATTACCGAGATATGACCCAGCAGCAGGTCGCAGGTCTTATGGGACTCTCCCAAGTAAAGGTCTCCCGAGAAGAAAAAAAGATCATGACCTTCCTCCGCGGCGAGATGGCGTAGATTGGGATGGGCTTTTGCAGGGGGAGGAGGGGCTTTCTTGAAAGATCGCCCCTCCTCCCCCTGCACCCCCTCTACCCCAAAGAACTTTCAAAAATAATTTTTATTTTTTGGGGAAGAATATTTATAGACGGATATTTTTTTGGAGGTTTAAGTATGAGAAAAGATGAAAAAATTGTAAAAAAGCTTGACAAGGGGCTTCATCCCGGAGCATTTACCGAAATTTATGACGAAAATAACGAGCTTCTTGATATGGTTAACTCGGCAGACGACTCCTTCACGCGAAACATCCCCTCTCACAAAATGAGAGCAAACCCCGCAAGTCCCTCGGTTGGAGACCCACCCGTGCCAAACAGGGCGCATACGCATATATAAGAAAGAGCTGCAAGGTTTTATTTCCTTGCAGCCTTTATTTATATCTAGTAGGATTGTTGGTTTCGCCAAGCAGATAATCAACACTTGTATTATAAAATCTCGCTAATTTAATCAAGATAGCAGTAGGAATATCATTTTCTCCCGTTTCGTATTTTGAATATCCTGTTTGTGACATTCCGAGCATTTTTGCTATCTGAGTTTGGTTCATGTCTTTATCTTCTCTTAAATCTCTAATTCTTGGATACATATTAACCCCCTTGATTAAAGTATTACAAAAAAATTATACTTTAATCTGTTTTGGAGTATTGATTTTTAACCTGAATTAGATTATACTTAAAAAGAGAAAAAGCGGCTTTTAATAAAAAAACCGCTAATCCTATATTAATGCTTAATCATATCCTTAACAAGAGCATCGATAATATCAAGTTGCTTATCATTAAGCTTCTTCATATCTTTCACTATGGCATCAAGCTTTGACGGATTAGTCATTTGAGTATCAAAAAATTCACTTGGAGTTATACCGAGGAATTCGCAGATATAAAACAGTCCATCCAATGACGGCTTTGATTTGCCGGTCTCAATATTATTTATATACCCCGGATTCTGACCTATGGATAAACTCATATCACGGGCTGAAACGCCTTTATTTTCACGCAACCTCGCAAGTCTTGTTGCAAACTCTTTTTCATCCATATTTTTGACCGCCTTTCTCTATATATTATATTTTACCCCATACAGGTCGCAAAAATATTTGATGAAAAGCGTTAATTGTATTGAAATATGGGTTTTAAAATGTTATAATTATATATCCGTGGGAATTCAGCCAATAATATAGTTTTAAAGAAAGGATCAAAACAAAAATGGATATTTACAGGGTAGCATTGTTTGGTCACAGAGATTTTTGCGCCACGCGAGAAATTGAGAACAAGCTATATAACATTCTGAGTGATTTGATGCAAACGAAATCATATTTGGAAATATACATAGGTCGTAACGGAGAGTTTGATCTGTTTGCTGCTTCGATTGTAAAGAGAATAAAAAAAGAGCTTGATAATTCAAGCTGCTCAATGACACTAGTTCTTCCATACAAGATCAAGGATATTGAATACTTTGAAAAATATTACGATGATGTGATCATTTACGAGAGCGAAGGAAAGCTTCATCCTAAAGAATCAATTATAAGGCGTAACAGATGGATGATAGAAAACTGCGATCTTTTGGTGTGTTTTGTAGAGCATAATAGCGGCGGAGCATATAAAGCTATGAAGTACGCCAACAAGCAGGGAATAAAAACTTTAAATTTATTTTCTCTTTGAAGTTTTTGAAAGAATGGGGGTGCGGGGGAAAGAAAACTTTTTTCAAAAAGTTTTCTTTCCCCCGCAATCACATTATTTAAAAACAACCTTCATATAAGACTTCTTACCACGTCTGAGAAGCTTGCCCTCGGCGAGGTCCTCTTTGGAGTAGAAGGTCTTGATGTCGGCAACCTTTTCGCCGTCTACGGATACGCCGCCCTGCTGTACTGCCTGACGAGCCTCGCTCTTGGACTTAACGAGACCGCTCTTTACGAGCATTGTGAGAATGTCGGTCTTGCCGTCGAAGATGAAATCTTCCTCGGAAAGCTCTACCGTTGGAGCGTCCGAGCCGCCGCCCTGACCAAAGAGAGCCTTTGCCTGCGCCTGCGCCTTTTCGGCTTCCTCCTCGCCGTGAACCAGCTTTGTCAGCTCGTAAGCGAGAATTTCCTTGGCGGTGTTGAGCTGGCTGCCCTCCCAAGAGTCCATCTCGTTTATCTGATCAAGGGGCAGGAAGGTCAGCATTCTGATGCACTTAAGCACGTCCGCGTCTCCGACGTTTCTCCAGTACTGGTAGAAATCGTAGGGAGAGGTCTTGTTGGGGTCAAGCCAAACCGCGCCCGATGCGGTCTTACCCATCTTCTTGCCCTCACTGTTGAGGAGCAGGGTAATAGTCATAGCGTGAGCGTCCTTACCAAGCTTACGTCTTATCAGCTCGGTACCGCCAAGCATATTGGACCACTGGCCGTCGCCGCCGAACTGGAGATTACAGCCGTGGGTCTGGAAGAGGCGGTAGAAGTCGTAGGACTGCATGATCATGTAGTTGAATTCAAGGAATGAAAGACCCTTTTCCATTCTCTGCTTGTAGCACTCTGCGGTCAACATTCTGTTGACAGAGAAGCAAGCTCCGACGTCGCGGAGAACCTCGATGTAGTTGAGGTCAAGAAGCCAGTCGGCGTTGTTGACCATTTCCGCCTTGCCCTCGCCGAACTCAATAAATCTCTCCATCTGCTTTTTGAAGCAGTCGCAGTTATGCTGGATAGTCTCGCGAGTCATCATCGATCTCATGTCGGTTCTGCCCGAGGGGTCGCCGACCATAGCCGTGCCGCCGCCGATCAGAGCGATAGGCTTGTTGCCTGCCATCTGAAGTCGCTTCATAAGGCAGAGCGCCATAAAGTGACCTACGTGCAGAGAGTCAGCCGTAGGGTCGAAACCGATGTAGAAGGTTGCCTTGCCTTCATTGACCAGCTTTTTGATCTCTTCTTCGTTTGTTACCTGCGCGATAAGACCGCGCGCGACGAGTTCTTCATAAATTTGCATAGTTAAAAATCCTTTCTTTTTCGCGACTTTCTTCAAAAAAAACGCAAAAAGAGTTTCCTTCAATAATATGGTGATAGTATAACACAAAATAAAAGTATTGTCAACTCCCCCAAAAGCTATTTTAAGCAAAAAAGCCAAAAAAACGCAAATTTGCGGTCGCATAAAAACCGAATATGAGCGAAAAATAATAACAGCCCGCAACTCGGGCAAAGAAAAGATCACAGGTCAAAAAGCCGTATTTTCGAGGGAAAATAGGATTTTTTGACTAAAAGAGGTTTTTATTATGATGATAATAGACAGAATAGCTCTTATTCTTACTGTGATCGGAGCTCTTAACTGGGGAGGCATCGGTATTTTCGGCTTTGACACCGTAGCGTGGATCTGTGGCGGACAGATGTCGGTTCTCAGCAGGATCGTATATACAATCGTTGCTCTGGCGGGCGTTTGGTGCATTTCGCTCATTTTCCGCGAGAGAGAAAGCTTTGATGCGATAGAGGAGACCTGATCTCAATTTTCAGGGGCGGC
>JAZNII010000150.1:0-5935 GCA_045577415.1 Eubacteriales bacterium | reverse complement strand
ACAAAATGCGGATCAAGATCCGCATTTTGTAAATAAGGCCCGTTGGTCAAGCGGTTAAGACACGGCCCTTTCACGGCTGTAACATGGGTTCGATTCCCGTACGGGTCACCAAACGTAACAAATCCGAACTATTTCGTAAATTGAAATTGGTTCGGATTTGTTTTTTACTTTGATTATCCATATTGAAATACCGCAGATAGTAGCCATTTGGTTACTATCTGCGGTATTTTTATGCTGTTTTTACGATACGTTTATTTTCGACCAAATAGGTTTCATCCTTCTTGAAGTTCACAAGAGGTTTGTGAGATATTACGATCATTGTTCTATCGCTGAAAATATTGCTCAGGTTGTCAAGGATTTCGCTTTCCACAATGGAGTCAAGTGCGCTTGTGGCTTCATCCAAAATAATTATCTGAGGATTATACAATATCAAGCGTGCGATTGCAAGACGTTGCTTTTGTCCTCCCGACAACTTAACACCTCGCTCACCGATAACAGTATCTATCTTTTGAGGTAAGCTATCGACGAAATCGTATAGACAAGCTGCCTTCAAAGCGTAAATAAGATCTTCTTCACTTGCTTCGGGTGCAATCAGTTGCAGATTCTCACGAATCGAAAGGTTGAAAAACATATTCTCCTGCATAACAGTTCCCACATTTGTCAAAAGGCTATGAGAATCAATTTCAGAGATCTCTGTGTTTTCGAAAAGTAATTGCCCTGCCTGTGGCTTATTCAATCCAAGCAAAAGTTTTATAAGTGTTGACTTGCCCTCTCCGCTTTTACCTACCAAAAGATATTTCTTTCCGTGTGCAAACTCGCAGGATACCTGTTCAAGAACCTTGTCGCTTTCTTCGAAATATGCGAAATCAACGTTCTCCAAGTATATTGTTGCATTTTCGGGACAATTAGCACCCTTGTTCGATTCGGGTTCGTCCAAAATTTTAAACAGACGGTCGAACACAGCCTTTTGTCCGAGAAAATCGATCTTTGATCTCATAATTGAGTCAAGTGCCGACTCCATACTTGCCATAAAGCTGATAAACATTAACAGATCGCCAATAGTGATGTCTTTTGAAATAACAAACAAACCACCAACGAAATATATCAACACTTTCAAAACAAACTGTGTTTTGATTTCGTAGAAAAAGTCACGTAAAGCATAATAGAACATCCACTTGTTGTTCAGCTTTCTTTCGGGTTCTAACCGTTCGTCATATTCGGCAGAAAACTGATCCTCAAGCGTATTAGTTTTGATCTCGCGCCATTTTTGAACCGTATCAAAGAGATGTGTTTTGGTTTTGGATTTGACCTCATAGCTTTCTTTGTTTACGGCGTTATATTTATTGCCTATTATCTGTGAAAACCATATGGTCAGCGGAAGAAGAATCATGGATAAAAGTCCTAACCAAACATTGATATTGATCATCAGCGCCATGTAAATCGCCGCCACAATAAAGGATGTTACAAAGCCTACGATATGACTTGAAAGGAACGTATTCACGGCACCGGAGTCTTGTTCCAAATTATTGCTTTGTGTTCCAATCTCCTTTCCCGCCACCATTGAAATGTCACGTTCAAGAAACTTCTGCATCAAACGGTTCTTTGTTTCAAGCGTTGTAGCATATGAGAATTTCTTGTTGACATATGTACGTATTCCCGTCAATATAACTTTGACAAGATAAACGCCAATCATTGCAGGAATCACGTAGTAAAGTAATTTGATGTTTCCTGCGGTCATAACATCATCAACCAAAGTCTTATACAAATATGGTGATACAAGAGATACTGCGGTTATCAACAATGTCAATATTCCGCCAATAATCATTAGCTTTTTAGAGAACGATATCTTTTCATTCAGATGACGGTAGATATTTCTTCTTGTATATTTCATGCCGTCACCTCCTTCTGTCCTGCAAACATATCGGCAAAGTATTTGTTTTCTGCCATCAGTTTGTCGTGGTGGTCATAGCCTACCTGCTCTCCTTCGTGGAGCACCAATATTTTATCGGTGTTCAGCAGAGCCCCATAACGGTGAGAGATTACTATCGTAGTCTTGTTCTCGGCAAGAGCATCAAGTGCCGCTTGTACGATACGCTCGGATTCAAAATCGAGGGAGCTTGTTGCTTCGTCAAGAATAATGATCTTGGGATTACGGAACATAAGACGTGCAATGCAAAGTCTTTGATTCTGACCTCCCGACAAAGACATATTTTTCTTTCCAAGAACAGTATCAAGACCGTTCGGGAGCTTCTCTATTTCGTCTTTCAAATATACCTTTTCAAGAATCGACCATAATTCTTCGTCAGTTGCTTTGCTGCCGAACGCGATATTATCCCTTACGGTTGCATCAAAAATAATGTTCTCTTGATTGACGATGCCAACTGATTGTCTGATAGAGTAATAAGTGCAATCACTCAAACATTGTCCATCGATAAGCACTTCACCATCTTGAGGCTCATAGAAGCGTAACAAGATATTTGCCAATGTACTTTTACCTACACCGGATACACCTACAACACCAATCTTTTTTCCTGCCTCTATATGCAAGTCGATATTTTTGAGAACATCTTTTTTCTCGGTATAGAAGAAAGAAAGATTTTTAATATCTATACTTCCGTTACGAACATCAAGCTTTTCAAGATTATTCTCATTTTCCTCATCTTCGTCTAAAAGCTTGAATACGCGCTCAACGCAGGTCTTACGCTTTTGGTAGTCTACGTTGCCGTGCAATACACGTCTGATGTTCCAAGATACCATTGAAAAATAGGATGCGATAGCAACGTACTGTCCGATATTGATAGAACGTCCTGCCACAAAGAAAGCACAGATAATATAGAAAATAATGTCTGCAAGAAAATAGATACCGCTAATGATCTGATCGGACTTGAACTGTATAATATCCTGCTTTACTGATGAATCAATAATATCCTTATTTTTGTTTGTAAAAATCTTGAGTACAGTTTTCTCCGCTACAAAAAGCTTGATTTCTCGCATCCCTTTGAGCATTTCCATAAGCCAAGCAGAATACTTACCTTGCTTGGTACGGATCTCGTCGGATGCTTTTTTCATTTTTGCTTCAATCGTTTTGCATACTATCGCAGAAATCGGTATAATTGCTACCATTAAGAGTGCAATCTCCCATTTCATAAAAGCCACGATTGTCAATGATACTACCGTGCCGATTCCGGAGTTCAAAATTCTCATACCGAAGCGCTGTATGATATGGTGAAACTCTGCGGTATCGCTATTTATAGTGCGAATCACATCACCCGTTTTTATATCGGTCAGCACGCTCGGCTTCATACGTAATACTTTTCTGTAACAAGCGATACGAACGTCGTAAACGTATTTGTTATGTACTCTTTGCCACAATATTAGCTGAATAAAGCCACAAGCTGCGTAACCAAAAAACACAAGTGCATACCATAGCGTTGCATAGAGGAATCCCTGCATATCCGCTTCATAGACCGCAAAATTGATTACGTCCTCCAAAAACAGCGGTATAATCTGATTAAACACAAGCTCCACAAGCAGAACCAAATAACTAATCAGAAATGCCCATTTATACGGCTTTGCAAATTGCCATATTCTTTTTATTATTACACTATCCTTCAAATCGTCACCCCCTCGGGGAAATCACTCTAAATTATACTTTTTGAACAGCTCCTTAATCCTCGTATCATTTTCATACTCAGGACGCTTTTTCAAGAACTCCACAGTATCCTTAACGTAGCAATCAAGCTGATATTTCGTGTGCATCTGATATTCCACGGAATCGTTATTCTCGAATAACAAAGAATATTTACCTTCTTGATTATCAAGGAATTTCAAAAATTCAACCCTACCCGCGAAGAGCATTTCGGCTTTTTCAAGAGCGAGATCAAATCTGTTTAGCTTGGTGTGCTTTTTAACCATACCGCAAAGTAGAACATACTTTTGGAAGGTTTGGCGGCACGGCAGATAATCGCCACCGGAAAGAAATGCGTTGAGTAAACGGAGCATATACTCCTCATATTCTATACGCTGTGCAAGTCCGTTTTCACTATCTCTCGCTTGGTGTATTTCGCCTGCCATACGGATACATCTTGAAATGTATCTTGCCTTCAAAGCAAAGCTTGATCTGCACTTCAACATAGCGTCGTCATATTCCTTGTTCGCTTGAGCAATCTCCGCCTCCCAATACAATCTGTCACCAAATGTCACGGGAATCTTGCCGATCATCTCTTTTGCTTTCTCATTTTCGCCAAGCGCGGCATAACCACGGGCAAGAACAAAATGATTCATAAAAACCGTATCAATGTCGGTTTCGTATTTGAATATACAGTTTGCATACTTTTCGCACTCGGCAATAAGTTCACTTTTTCCTCTGTCTTGTGTTTTGCCTGCAACGATCATATCCACCAAGCATTTAAGGCACAAAGAAGCTGCTTCGGAATTCTGCGGGTGCGCAGAAAAATATGCATTAAGCATTTTGTAATTCTTAGCCGAATCCCTTTGATCTCTGAACACCTCTTGTCTATGATAATCCTTACGCAGTTCTTCAAAATCTTTAGGCATTGTATGATGTTCATAATCAAAAAGGGCATCTGTTGAGATATCCAAAGCGGACGCCAACGGAACCACCTGCGATATATCGGGTGCGCCCGTATCTGTTTCCCATTTGGATATAGCCTGCACGGATACACCGATCAGATCAGCAAGTTCTCTTTGCGTATAGCCTTTTTCCTTTCGATATTTCTTTATATTCTGTCCAATCGACATAATCACACCCCCATATTTTGATGTTTACGCTATAATTATACCATACTTTGATATGACAGTAAACAAACCATTTGGAAATAATCATTCCACGGAGCGTGGATTTTTCAAAAAGATAGCCGAGAGCAACCAAACGGTTACTCTCGGCGGTAGTTTTGATAAATTAATTACGGTATATTAAAGTATGCGCCAACAGCAGGCGATGTATTTTCATCGTATTTCAACCAGCCGCTTGCGGCTCGGTATTGATGTGCGACAGATCAACTTTGACACAAAATACACTTTGTCGCACATGAGGGTTCATGATTCTCACGCTCGCCGCCAGCGCCGAGCTTGTCGAGTTTGGCGGAGCCAAACTTCGCCGTACAGTTACATATTTCCCCAAATTTGCCATTACTTCACCGCCCATTTTTCTCTGCCGCGACGGCTCAGATTCAGACCGATCACGTCTACCGCGAAAAAGCCGAGATAGAATCCGATAAATAACGAAAAGATAAGGTGCGCCGACAGCCAATCAAGCAATATAAGGACGTAACGGTGTATAAATATAAGATACGCCGCGCATATTGCCGTCCAAAAGAGAGCAAATCTCGGACAGATTATGCCTTGAAGGTTGCCCCATTCCGCGGAATAGTCCCATAGCTTCACTTTGAGAAGCTTCAAGGAGACCAGCCCCGCAAGATATTCTACCGCGGTCACCGAAAAAGCCATTATCAGTATCAAAATGATCCTGCCAATAACTCCTCTGACGGGAATGTACGGTTCAAGATTCGCGAGCAGATATAAAGCGCACAGACCAAAGCCGTAAACGGGAAGCCACGGCCCCGTCAGATATCCCGGATTTATCCAGCGCCGCTCTGCGTTGTTTCCAGAATAAAAACGGCGAAAAACCGCTTCAAGTAGCCATCCAAAGGTACACCCGATGCAGAACAAGCAGGCAATATTCAAAAAAACGCTCATTTTTTCACCGCCTTCAACAATTCTCTGCATATATTATACGCAGAACCGCCAAATCCGATCAAAATAAACGCCAAAATAAAATTAACCAACTTTTTTACAACATTTTTCTAAAAACTCCACGGCTATAAATGTTCTTCACTCTTAAATTATCCCTTTTTTTGAAGTTTTTGAAGTGGGAGAGGGGGTGTGGGGGAGAGAGGGGAAGTTTTTTTTAAAA
>JAZNII010000149.1:0-3211 GCA_045577415.1 Eubacteriales bacterium | reverse complement strand
AAAGGTTTTTTGAAAGATGAAAAGAACGGAAAGACTTTTTGATCTCGATGCGGCAAAGCGGAGCTTTGAAGCTACGGTAATGTCTTGCGTATGCCTTGACGGCGGAAAATATGAAATCGTGTTGGATAAAACGCTCTTTTTTCCCGAGGAGGGTGGGCAGTCCTGCGACACCGGAACGCTTGGAGAAGCAAGCGTCAGTCGCGTTTACGAAAAAGAGGGAATCATATATCATATATCGGACAAACCCTTGCCCACGGGTGTCCTTGTGAGCGGTGAGATCGATGCCCACGAGCGATTCCGCAAGATGCAGAACCACACCGCGGAGCATATAGTTTCGGGGCTTATATTCGAAAATTTTGGCTTTCACAACGTTGGATTTCACCTGAGTGCTGATGAAATGACCGCCGATTTTGACGGCGAGCTTGATAGTGAGCAGATTTTGCTCATAGAGACTCTTGCAAACCGCGCTATATTCGAGTGCCACGCTGTCAGAGGTTATTATCCCGCTCCCGAGGAGCTTGCTAAAATGGAATACAGAAGCAAGCTTGATTTGACCGAAAATGTCCGCATTGTTGAGATAGAAGGTGTTGATAAGTGCGCTTGCTGCGCGCCTCACGTTGGAAATACGGGCGAGGTCGGACTTGTCAAAATACTTCGCGCTGAAAAGTACAAGGGCGGTGTGCGCCTCTATATGATGGCAGGCTTTGACGCTCTTGAGGGTTATCGCGAAGAATACGAGCAGGCAAGACGAATTTCCGTGGCAATATCGGCAAAGCACGACGAGGTTGCCGACGGAGTTGACCGTCTGCTTGGTGAGATCAGCGACCTTAAGGGCAGGATTTCGGAAATGAAGCGCGAGATCATGGCATATAAGCTTGAAAAAATAGAATACACCGACGGCAATCTGGTGCTTTTCGAGGACGACGGAGATATGTTAGCTCTCCGTAATCTTGTGAACGAGGCAAAGAAGCGTTGCGGCGGCATCTGCGCCTGCTTTTCGGGTAACGATGAGAGCGGCTACAAATATATCATTTCAAGCACGTCTGTCGATCTTCGCGCAAGGTCAAAGGAGATAAACTCTGCCATTTCGGGACGCGGCGGCGGCTCCTCTGAAATGATACAGGGTAGTTGTACCGCGACAAGGGAAGAAATAGAGAATTATTTTGAAGTTTGATTTGTCGGGGAGAAAAAAGTGCAGAATGCAGAGTGCAGAATTATGGAAGATTTTCGCTTGAGGCGAAAATCCTAAATAAAAAATGATACTTTTATAAGGTGAATTTAATTGGATTTTGATGAAGAAAACCGACAAAGGAGGTTTTCAACCTCAATCCTGCACTCTGCATTCTGCACTTAACCGATAAATCGCAATTTATCAGCATAACAAAAAGGAAGATGCACGGCATCTTCCTTTTTCTCTTTTATCAGTAATTATTTCGATATTTCTTTCTCAAACCGAAGAAGATACCTCCTGCGGCGAGAGAGCCGACGATTACCACACAGATAATAATTATCGTGGGACTGACATCAATGTCGGATTTAAGCTCCTCCCAAAGAGTGTTGATAAGAGCAAGCTTTTCGGTGGTAAGGTTTTCGTAGTATGTCGCCTCGACCTCGCCGAGAGCGTACATTTTTTCAAACGCATCGTCCTTGATGGAGTTCATGCTCTCGCGATAACCCTCGTCGTCAACTACCTTTTGGTTAGGCGACGCGTAATAGGTGTATTCAGCATTTGCGACGGCGGGGGAGTAGAAGTCCTCGCCGATGCTTTCCATATAGTCGAAAAATCCTTCATCGAAGTCCTCGTCAACCATAAGCATGAAGTCGATGTATCTTTCTGCCACAAGCTTGTTTTCGCTTGTTTTTGGGATACACATAGAGTCTACGTACAGATTGGTACCTTCCTCGGGATAGAAGAAGTCAAGATCCTCGTTGTTCTCGTACATCGTAAGGAAATCGCCCGCGTAGTATGCCGCGATAGCCGCGCTGCCACCCTCCATCTTGTTGAAGATCTCGTCCATGACGTAACCCTGAACGATACCCTTTTGCGCTTTAAGCTCGTCAAGAGCGTGTCTCCACTCGGTCTCGCTGTCGGTGTTGACATCGATGCCAAGCTTGTACTGCGCCGTTCCGAGAGCGTCGCGGGAGTTATTGAACTGTAGGATGTTACCCGAATATTTTTCGTTCCACATAATATCCCACGAGCCTATGTCCTCCTCGTCTACCATGGTCGTGTTGTAAATAATTCCGATCATGCCGTAGAAATAGGGAACAGAGTAAACGTTTCCCTCGTCGTAATAATCGTATTTTGCGTCCGTGCCGAAAAAGTCCCCTGAAAGGTTTTTCTTTGCGTGAGGGATATTTTCGTAGTTCAAGGGAGCAAGCAGGCTCTCTCCGTCCTCGCCGCCCGTGATAAGTCTCTCTATCATATAGTCGGAGGGAACGATGATGTCGTAGTTTACAGCACCGCCCGAAAGCTTTGCGTACATATCCTCGTTTGAGGAATACGTGGAATATACGACCTCTACCTTTTCGCCATAGGTGTATTCATACCAAAGCTCAAAGGCGCGGTTGGAATCGAGAGTGTCCTCGCTGCCGTCGGAGATATATTCGCCCCAGTTGTAAACGTAGAGGGTGGTGACCGAGCCACCCGTTGCGTCGTCACACGACGAGAGGGCAAGGATCGGGAGTGCTAGGAGCAGGATCGCGATGATCAGTGAAAAAGATCTTTTCAGTTTCATCATTTCGTTACCCCCTTGCCTTTATTCTTCCATTTTACCGAGCCGGTAAAGTTTACGACAAGCAGAATAACGAGTATGATCGCGACTATCATAGCGCAGAGCGCGTACATGCTGAACTTGACGTTGTGAACCGTCTGATTGTAAACGTAAAGGGGAAGTGTCTGGAAATTCGGAGAGCTTACGAAATGGCTGATGACGAAATCGTCAAGAGAGAGAGTAAAGCTCATCATAAGTCCCGAAATGATACCGGGGATTATCTCGGGAAGCTCAACCTTGAAGAACGCGCGTGAGGGCGTGCAACCGAGATCCTGCGCCGCCTCGGAGAGAGACTTGTCCAGTTGATTGAATCTGGGTGTGATCGAAAGCAGAGCGTAGGGCAGGTTAAAGGTGGTGTGAGCTATAAGCATCGTTCCAAATCCAAACATCTGGTTGAACTTGAAGAAATTCGCCACCGCAACGAACAGAAGCATCAT
>JAZNII010000148.1:0-6025 GCA_045577415.1 Eubacteriales bacterium | reverse complement strand
TTCTGCTCAAAGTTACTTGACCAACCGCCTGACTTAAGCACTACGCTCCCCGCCTCACCGATTCGTCCGTTAATACGGCTCTCACGGATCTGCTCCGCATCCTCTCTTGCGATCTCTGCCTGTTTTCTCTCATCCTCAGCTATCACTCTCACACTTTCTGCTGTTTGTCTTTCGATTTCAGCAAGTTCAATCTCCGAAACGCGCGCGAAAACACTTTCCAAAAGCGCGTATTCGGGTGTAGCATCAATAGCCTCACCGGAATAAAGCTCCTCGCCAACGTCAAGACAGAACTCCGAGCTTGTAAGCTTATTTTTGTCCGAGTCGAAAAGAGATACCGTGCAAACAGTCACACCCTTAACCCCAATAACTATGGGAGACAGATGTACCGACACCTCTCCGTCGACTATCGCCGTCATTAAAGCGCCGCTTACCCCATCAGGGCGCTTGTAATTCAAAGCAGCAGTTGTCCCCGTCTCGATCTTGTAGGGAGAACCGTCATCGGTGATCCTTACGGTCAGATTTCGCGCCCCAACGTCGTTCTGAACGGCAAAAACAGGACGCGCCCCGCCTTTTCTTGACAGATCAACAGTAATTTTTCTTGAAACTTCTGTCATTTTTCCTCCATAAAATTTTATTCCCCAATCTTTGTCCCCTCGCGCGCTCATAGAGCAAAAGGACACAAATCAATAGAACTTTATAGCTCTGCTCTAAAAAGCTCATCAATTTGTTAAGGTTGCTTAACCTCAACGATATTATACCTTGAATTTCGGTTCTTGTAGAGTCCTCTTTTTCAGTTTCTCCTATTTGCACAAAAACCCAGACCGCTTTTTGTGAATTTAGCACATTTGTTCCTAAATGCAGAAAAAGAAAGAACCCCGTCTCAGAGGTTCTTTCTGTTTGTTTGTGAAAATTTAACTTATTTTAAATAACTTTCGACCGTCTCACTGACGTAAGCAAAGCTTTCCTTTACTCCAATATTATGAGGGATTACCGAACTTCCAGAGACTAACAAAGGTACGTACTCGCGCGAGTGATCGGTAGAGGGAGTTTTGGGGTCGCAACCGTGGTCGGCGGTGACGATAAGCAGATCGTCAGCCTTCAGTTTTGACAGAAGCTCGCCAAGATACGCGTCAAATTCTGTCATGGCGCGAGCGTATCCCACTGCGTCGTTTCTATGTCCGTAGGACGAATCAAAATCCACCAGATTAACGAAGCAGAGGCCGCAAAAATCTCTGTCCGTCAATTCAATAGCTCTTTCCATTCCCTCTCGGTTGCTCTTTGTAGGAAAGCTCTCGGTAACACCGCGTCCTGCGAAAATATCACTGATCTTACCCACCGAAATGACGTCATATCCGTTATTTTTTAATCGGTCGAGCATAGTCTCGCCGTGAGGCTCAAGGGAATAATCGTGACGTCCCGAAAGCCGCACGAAGGGATGCTCTCCTCCAAAGGGACGAGCGATAACTCTGCCGACGGCGTGCTTGCCCGTCAGCATTTTTCTCGCTATCTCGCAATAGCGGTAAAGCTCATCAAGAGACACACAGCTCTCGTGCGCCGCTATCTGAAACACCGAGTCTCCGGAGGTGTAGACGATAAGCGCCCCCGTCCTCAAATGCTCCTCGCCATAGTCCGCTATAACCTGAGTTCCCGAATAGGGCTTATTGCAGAGGACCTTTTTGCCCGTCAATGCTTCAAACTCCTCAATGACCTCGCTTGGAAATCCGTCAGGATAAGTGGGCATCGGACGGTCTGACACAAGTCCCGCTATCTCCCAATGTCCCGTGGTAGTATCCTTGCCCCGCGACTTCTCTGCCATTTTGCCAAACGCGGCAATCGGGTCTGATACGGGTCGGCGGTCTGCCACCTGACATCCGTCGATATTGAACAATCCGAGGCTTGTAAGATTTGGACAATTAAATTCCTCTCTCTCCGCCACGCTGCGCAAGGTGTGACTTCCCTCGTCGCCAAAATCCGTCGCGTCGGGAAGCTCGCCCACGCCAAAACTGTCAAGGACAATTACAAATACTCTTTTGTTCATTAGTTTTCTCCTATAATTGAGATGAGGGATGCGTGCCTTCGCCTCTCTTACACTCTCGCAACTACAGCAGTGATAAGCGACTTAAACTCGTTAGCTACTCTGTCGGCGGTCTCCTGAACTTCTTTGTGGGATAAGGGTTCTTTGTTCATACCCGCCGCCATATTGGTAATGCAGGATATACCACAGACCTCAAGTCCCATGTGACGCGCCGCCATAGCCTCGCAAGCAGTACTCATACCTACGGCATCTGCTCCAAGTGTACGACACATACGGATCTCTGCGGGTGTCTCGTAATTGGGACCCGTCAGCTGAACGTAAACGCCCTCTTTTATAGATATTCCGCAGTCCACCGCCGCGCGAGCGATGATAGCCCTCATTCTCTTGCTGTAGACCTCGCTCATATCGGGGAATCTTACTCCAAGCTCCTCGATGTTCGCGCCAATAAGAGGACTGGGGACAAAATTCGAGATATGATCGGTAATTATCATAAAATTGCCGGGACGGAAATTGTAATTCAAGCCGCCTGCCGCATTGGTAAGTATCAGCTTTTTAGCGCCCAACAGTCCCATAATACGGGTAGGCATAACGACGTCACCAATGGAGTAACCCTCGTAATAGTGAACTCTGCCCTGCATCGCCACTACCGCCTTGCCCGCAAGATGACCGAAAATAAAGCGTCCCTTGTGTCCCGCCACAGTGGATACGGGAAAGCCCTCGATCTCACTGTATTCAATGACCGCCACCTTCTCGATCTGCTCGGCAAAGTCACCGAGTCCCGAGCCTAATATGATCGCTACCTCGGGTATAAAATCGGTCTTTGCTCTTATGCTTTTTATTGCGTTTTGAAGTTTGTTATACATAGTAAAATTCCTTTCATGTGCCGCAGGCAACTCAATATCCTTTTCCGTTTTCTCCCTTGACGATCTTGACTACACGGCTGGTTCCGAGTCTGTCCGCGCCTGCTTCGAGCATATCCCAAGCGTCCTGAAGGCTTGAAATGCCGCCAGCCGCCTTGACCTTCACTTTAGGATCGGATGAATCACGCATCAGCTTGACGTCCTCAACCGTCGCGCCTCCAGTAGAAAATCCCGTGCTGGTCTTGATAAAGTCCGCGCCCGCAAGACTGACCACACGGCACATCTGCATTTTTTCGCTCTCCGAGAGCAGACAGGTCTCTATAATGACCTTTAAAACTTTATCTCCGCAAGCCGCCTTGATCTCGCTTATCTCGTCCATCAGATAACCGAAATTTCTCGCCTTAAGCTCACCGATATTTATGACCATATCTATCTCGTCAGCGCCGTTTTCAATAGCGTCCTTGGTTTCAAAGACCTTTACCGCGGTGGTCTGATAGCCGTTGGGAAATCCGATGACTGTGCAGATCTTAAGTCTGTTTCCCACGTATTCCTTGGCTCTTTTTACGTACGCGGGAGGGATACAGACCGACGCCACGCCGTACTTTATGCCGTCTCCCAGCACCTCTCGTATTTCGTTCCAAGTAGCGGTCTGTGCAAGCAGCGTGTGATCGCATGAGGACAGTATTCTTTGCAGTTTCTCATTAGCTTCCATAGTTTTTATCTCCCAACATTTATTTTCTGCGCCAAAACAGTGCAATTATTCTCTACACCATCCATTATACCATATCATTTGAAAAATTGCAATAAAAAAGGAACAAACTTTTCGTCTGTTCCCATAATATACGTCACGCGCCCAAAAACGACTTGACAAGAATGATTATTCCGATAATTACGAGTATTGACCCGCCGAAGATCGACGCCTTGTTCGAAAGCTTGGTTCCAAACACCTTTCCGATGTAAATTCCGGCTACGCAGATTGCAAATGTCAAGACGGAGATTATTGCAACGCTTATCATAACATCACCGAACTGATATTTATCATTCGCCATGGTAACGCCACCCGACATAGCGTCGATAGAAGTCGCAACGCCTTGTACCATAAGAAGACCAAAGGTCAGCTTGCCACAGTCTTCGTCCTCGCTTTCCTTGCATTTGATTCCGTCAAATATCATTTTGCCGCCGATATATCCAAGCAGACCAAATGCGATCCAAGGAATCAAAAATTCCAATGCGTTGAAATAATGCACCACCGTGGTGACCAGCACCCATCCGATCATAGGCATGAGTCCTTGAAAGATCGCAAAAACTCCGGCGATCAGCGCCACGCGGGGAAGTTTCATTTTCGGCTCGTGAAGTCCGTTTGCAAGAGATACCGAAAAAGCGTCCATGGCAAGTCCAAAGCCAAGTCCTATTGCAGTTAAAATAATAACCTCGATTGGCATTTTAAAAACCCTTTCAAAATTACGCAAAATTAGTATCCGCGCCGCCAAGATAACAAAAAAGGACCTACCCGCCACAGCAGATAAGTCTCATCATTAAAGGTAAAGCCAGAGATCATTCTCATTATGTTGACTGTACCGCGCAAGCGCCGACTACTCCCTTATTCTCACGCATTATATCATAATACGCGACCTTTGTCAAGTGGTTTGACAAAAATTTCAAACAGCAACCCCCAATTTCACCTTAACAATCTCCCCGAATACAATATCCCATATTGGGCTATTTCTTCATGAAAGTGCTTCACAGAATGCTCGATCCCGCTTGGAAGCTCTGCTGGTAAAATCAAAATTTATTATTTGCTAACATTAACCAAACTTTAAGTTTTTGACGTTTTTTAAAATTTTATTCAAAAAATCATTCATCCTCTTGCATTTTTTTACTAATTTTGATAAAATATTGTTGAATTATAGCCTAAATAGGTGAATAGGAGACATTTTTATGAAGTATTATGTTTTGTTTAACCCATATTCGGGTAACGGCGGCTCAAGTGCAAGAGCTGAAGAACTTCAGAAGCAGTACGGCGAGGCTGAGGTCGTCGATATTACCTCCATCGAAAGCTACGAGAATTTTTTCTCTCCTTTAACCGAGGATGACACCGTAGTTATCTACGGCGGTGACGGAACTCTTAACCGTTTTGCCAACGAAACCTACAATATCGATTACAAGTGCGACATTCTTTTTGCCGCAACCGGAACAGGTAACGATTTCCTTGCCGATCTTGGTAAGACACGCGAGGATGCGCCCTTCTCCGTCAAAAAATATCTCCGCGATCTCCCTACCGTCACCGTAAACGGCAAGACCTCCCATTTCCTTAACGGAATAGGCTACGGAATTGATGGTTATTGCTGCGAGGTCGGTGACCAGCAGAAAGCTGCAAAGCCCGGTGAACCCGTGAACTATACTGCTATTGCTATCAAGGGACTTCTCGGAAAGTTCAAGCCCGCAAACGCAAAGGTTTCTGTTGACGGCGTTGAATATAGCTTCAAAAAAGTCTGGCTCGCGCCCACGATGCACGGCAGATATTACGGCGGCGGTATGATATGCGCTCCCGAACAGGATAGACTGGCAGAGGATAAAATGAATACCCTCGTCGTCTGGCACGGCTCCGGTAAGCTTTCAACGCTTATGGCATTCCCCTCTATCTTCAAAGGCGAGCATGTCAAGAAAACGAAGATGATCAAAATCATCAAGGGACACGAGATAACCGTTGAGTTTGACCGCCCCTGCGCCCTCCAGATCGACGGCGAAACCGTCCTTGGCGTCACAACCTATACCGCAAAGTCCGCGGCTATTGCAGATCGATAATAATCAAAAGACCTCGTAGGATTTCGAGCCTACGAGGTCTTTTTTTGCGTCAAGCTGAAAGGAATACTTCTAAGTATCGTTCTGATCCCCGTTCTCTTTTATACCTACAACGGCGTGATCGGTCAGTCGCCCGATTGGATCAACATCGCGATTTTCTTTATCTCCGCGGCGGTTGCGTATATCTTTGAAGCGCGGCAGCTCAACAACGGAACAACGATCTGTAAGAATCCAAAAATCCCGATTGCCCTGCTCACTGCGTAATTGCGGTTCTTTTCGTGGTTTTCACTTTCGCCACCCCCGAGATCGGCATCTTCAAGGAAGTCGG
>JAZNII010000147.1:0-1634 GCA_045577415.1 Eubacteriales bacterium | reverse complement strand
TCGTCGCAAATTTAATATGTCACCGGAGGCTGTGTACCGTAGTACCGTAATGCCGGATTAGGTGTCCAAGTGAGCTTGGGTTATTGCATTCGCAAAGCCTGAGCTCTATTTTTATTTTCGGAGGTAATTATGAAAAACACGAAGGTAACTCTTGTTCCGCTTACGGCAGACGACCGTGAGCAATTTATCCTTGACAATCAATGGGCGTTCAAGTATGGCGCGATGATGGAGTTCGGCGAGCGTGACGACCATATTGACAATAACGGTGAGATCATCTCTCGCGCAACTATTGAGAAATCCATCGACAATCCCAAAAGCGAAACCTACCGAATTATGCTTGAAGGTGAGAAGGTCGGTGGCTTGATACTCACGATTGACAAGGAAACGCATCATAACCACTTGGATATTCTCTTTGTACTGCCCGAAGCGCACAGTAAAGGCATTGGCTACGGCGCGTGGCAAGAGGTTGAGGCTCTGCACCCCGAAACGAAAGTTTGGGAGACCTGCACGCCCTATTTTGAGAAGCGCAATATCCATTTCTACGTCAACAAATGCGGTTTTCAGATCGACCAATTTTGGTGTGAATATTTTCAGCCGAACCATCCGATGCCCGATGACGACGAACGTGATCCCGATGAAGGACCTGATGAGATGTTCCGCTTTATTAAGGTGATGAAGCCGTAACCTGTTTTCTTTGTTTCCTCCGACGCAATTTTTGAGGGCTGACGATTTTTTCGCCAGCCCTCGCTCAATGTCAAAACAGCGGTATTATGAATCAATATTCATACAAATACTTGCCTTTTTGCACTTGCTTTATTTTCACGCCAAATATATCCTCAACAATGTGCGATTCGCATATTTCGCTCGGTGTTCCGTAAGCAATGATCTTACCATTGCTCATCACGGTGAGCTTATCCGAAAAATCAAAGGCGATAGGCAGATTGTGCAGCACAGTAACGATGCCCTTGCCGCTATCAGCAAGCTTTCGCAGAATACGCATCAACTCAAGCTGATGAGCGATATCGAGATATGTGGTAGGCTCATCAAGAAGAATATAATCGGTATCCTGAGCAAGAGCCATGGCAATATAGGCGTTCTGCCGCATACCGCCCGACAAGGAATAAAGCGGCTTGTGGGCAAACTCGGCAACGCCGACAGTCTCCATCGCTTTTATTGCGGCCTCTCTATCGTGACTCGAATACCGTCTTGGATATGAGAGATACGGAAATCTGCCGTGAAGCACCATTTGCATAACCGTCATATCGGGGATATTCTTTCCTTGCGAGAGATATGCGATCTTTTTGGCAATCTCGTTTCTGCTCATTGTAAGGAGATTTTCGCCGTCAACAGTGATCTCACCGCTTGATAGTGACAAAATTCCGAGTATAGCTTTGAGCAGCGTGCTTTTTCCGCATCCGTTTACGCCGATGATACTCGTCAGCTTTCCTTTTTCAAAAAATGCGCTTACGTCGTTAAGCACAGTCTGCTTTCCGTATCCTGCCGATATACGATTCAGTTCAAGCATTTCTGTGTCCTCCTTTTCCTTTGATCAGAATGAAGATAAAGAAGGGCGCACCGAGAAATGCCATAATGATTCCCACGGGCAGCTCATACGGTGCGAAGACTACTCTCGC
>JAZNII010000146.1:0-15856 GCA_045577415.1 Eubacteriales bacterium | reverse complement strand
AAAAAGAGCGTTTTATCCAACACGATTTCATATTTTCCGCCGTCAAGGCATACGCAAGACATTACCGTAGCTTCAAAGCTCCGCTTTGCCGCATCGAGATCAAAAAGTCTTTCCGTTCTTTTCATCTTTCAAAAAACCTTTCGAAATTAATTATATGATAAAATTATAATACAACAAGGATAAAAATTCAAGAGCTTTGGCGAAATTATTGCCATCTCAACATTTTATAAGCACAAAAGAGACGCTCAAGCACTGTGAACGTCTCTTCGTTTTGTTTCATTTACCTATAAGAGTATGACCGCAGGAGCGGCAGACTATAAGATCGCCCGACATCTCGGGAGACGAGTCTCCGTGGATCACTTTGCCCTCTTTATAATAGGTTCTGACTCCGCAGACCGAGCAAAGATGTACTCCCTCCTCCTCGGACTCGGTACAAAGCGGGTAATTCAGACCTCTGTATTTCACAAGTGTTCGACCCTCGCGAAAGTATCCGTCGTAGCCATCGTCAAAAAGCATTACCTTCGTTTTGTGACGGCGTCCTTTTGCGTCGATGACGGTGAGTTTTACGTATGTATGATCATCAACAGAAAAGCCTGCCTGTCTGTTAAGTCCTCGGTCAAAATCGCGCTTGAAGGTCATTGAAACGATCCTGCCCGTAAAGCTCCTGTCGCCGACAAATCGGTTCATGCAGAATATGAACCATCCGCTAACCAATACTACTCCCGAAAACACGGGGTAGACCCACCAACGGAGCGGCTCGGCATTTTCGTGTCTGCCGTCAAGAAAAAACCAAAAGGCGGAAGCCATCAGCGCTATATAAGCAATATATCCAAGAATATATTTTAAATTTTTCCACAGAGCATATCTGCGAAGATCTGCGTTTGCCTTGGGAATTTTATATTTATGCATTATCTGACCTCAAAAACAGTTTTATCATAATAATTATACTCCAAAAGCAGCAATTAGTCAACATTTTTTTATCGGGTAACAAGAGAATGCTACCGCCGTGGCGGTAGCATTCAAATGCTTGTAGTCATTTGACTTTCAATTATTCTTCAATTTCTTCGAACTCGCAAGCGTCCTCTGCAAGCTCCTCACAGCAGTTTTCCTTCTTCTTTTTTGCGGGAAGCTTGTTCTTGATCTTCATAACGAGAACCTTTCCGCGTCTTTCTCCGTCCTTGTTCTTGGTGGAAAGAATAACTGCTGCCGCCGCAATAGCCGCTACGAGAGCTACGCCTACGCTTATGAGAACGATGATAAGAGTTCTCTTTTTCTTTTCTTCCTCTAATACCGTCTCTGCCGCTTCCTCCGCGATCTGCTTTGCGAGGACTACGGAAGAAACCTTGTCGGATACGTCGGAGTAAAGCTCCTTTACATTCCAGTCACTCATTGTGTGTACCTCCTATATATTATACTTTTTATTTCAGATGCTCACGCATAGATGTCCGTTAGTTTTTAAGACTGTGGATAGGCGCGGGAATACGTCCGCCACGGTTTATGAACTTCGCGGGGGAATAACGGTTGACCTCCATAATAGGCGCTCTGCCGAGAAGTCCGCCGTAGTCGATATAGTCGCCAACTCCCTTGCCGTATGCGGGAATGACTCTCACCGCGGTAGTCTTGGTATTGACCACACCGATGGCGATCTCGTCGGCAATAATGCCGCAGATAACCGATTCGTCGACATCGCCGGGTATGGCTATCATATCAAGACCGACCGAGCAGACCGCCGTCATAGCCTCAAGCTTTTCAAGGGTCAACGCACCTCTCTCGACGGCATCGATCATACCTGCGTCCTCGGACACGGGAATGAATGCGCCCGACAGTCCGCCCACGTGGCTTGACGCCATAACGCCGCCCTTTTTCACCGCGTCGTTAAGCATTGCCAAGGTTGCCGTGGTTCCGTGTGCGCCGCAGGACTCAAGTCCCATATTTTCAAGAATGTGAGCAACCGAATCGCCCACTGCGGGAGTGGGAGCCAAGGACAGGTCAACGATACCGAAAGGAGTATCGAGCGCCTTTGCCGCCTCGCTTGCTACAAGCTGACCCACACGGGTGATCTTGAACGCGGTCTTCTTTATAACGTCAGCAAGCTCGCTGAGGTCGCAGTCGCCCGCTCTTTGAATTGCCGAGCTGACCACACCGGGACCCGATACGCCGACGTTTATAACGTTTTCAGGCTCGCCAACACCGTGGAAGGCGCCCGCCATAAAGGGATTGTCCTCGGGAACGTTAGCAAATACCACCAGCTTCGCGCAACCGATACTGTCTCTGTCCTTAGTAAGATACGCCGCTCTCTTGATAGTGCCACCCATAAGCTTGATAGCGTCCATATTGATGCCTGCCTTGGTGGAAGCTACGTTTACAGACGAACAAACAAAATCGGTCTCGGCAAGAGCTTCGGGAATTATCGAGATCATATTCTCCGCACCCTTGGTCATTCCCTTTTGAACCAACGCGGAAAATCCGCCGATAAAGTTGATCCCAAGGGTCTTTGCCGCTCTGTCAAGAGTTTGAGCTATCTTAAAATATCCCTCGGGAGAGCAAGCTCCGCCCACAAGAGAGACGGGGGTCACCGAAACTCGCTTGTTTACGATCGGGATACCGTATTTCTTTTCAATATCCTGACCCGTGACCACCAGCTTTTCAGCCGATCTCGTGATCTTGTCGTAGATCTTCTCGCAAAGTCTGTTCTCATCCTCGCTGACGCAATCGTAAAGCGAGATACCCATAGTGATCGTACGGATATCGAGATTTTCCTCGCGGATCATATTTATAGTTTCAAGAATATCTTTCGTGTTAACCATTTGAGTCTCCGATCAGATGTGGTGCATCGTGTTGAAAATGTCCTCGTGCATTACCTGCACCGAAAGTCCCTTAACTTTGCCGACCTCACTCATCAGATCAACGAAATCAGAAAAAGGAACCGACAGCTTATCTATATCGGCAAGCATGATCATCGCAAAATATTCGGAAAGCACGCTCTGAGAAATATCAACTATATTAGCGCCGTATTTCGCGCACTCCTGAGCGACGTTTGCGATGATGCCTACGCTATCCTTACCCGTAACCGTAATTACCGCTTTCATTTCAAGTCTCACTTTCATTATCTGGATTATCTACTTTATTATACAACATATTCGAAAAAATTTCAATAGGCTAAAGTATTATTTTTTGGTTTTCGCTATATTTTTTCAAAATCTCGTTGAAAAAACGTCTCGGGTATGTTATACTTTACTTATAAGTGTGATCGGAGGTGAATAAATGTCGGAAAATTCATGCGAATACATAATAAAGCAAAAAAACGAGGGAAAGGCTCTCGCGAAAAAGCTTGGTATGATAGCGAGTTACGTAGCCTTGGCGTTGCTTTTATCGGCCCTCAATCTTACTTTCGCGCCCACGGAGCTGAGACTGATATTTTTTATATTTATTGCCATAGCCGTGGCGCTGACCGTCTTTATCACCTGGCGGTTCGTTTGCGTCGAGTACGAGGTCGTTATCGGCGGCGGAGAATTGACCGTTACCGTGATCTACGGAAAGAGCGTCAGCAAAAGACTGCTTTGCAGGTCGTTAAGCTCATTTTCGGAGATCGGTGAATACGACGACCGCGCATTTGAGGAGATCTCAAAGCTCTCGATGCAAAAGAATTACGTCTGTATCTCCTCCCTTTCCGCTCCCCTTGTCTATTACGGCATCTTTGAGGAGGAAAACGAGAGACACATCATATATTTTGACGTCACGGAAAGGGCGGCGGAGCTTTTGAAAAAGCAAAACGCTTCGGCGTTCCGCGCGTCGGCAAAAAGAATAAATAACACAAGTCAATGATTGGAGAGTTTTTATGAAAAATCAGTACGAAGTAAAGGTCAGACTTTCCGAGGACCTTATGCGAAAGCTTATCTACGTCTCGGAGGCGGAGGGCAGAACACCAAATAATCAGTTCGTCTTTATGCTCCGCAACAACATTCAGTATTTTGAGAGGACAAAGGGCAGACTTGACATGTCAAAGCTTGCCAAGATAGACCTTTCCGAGTACGAAGAAAAGGAATAAAGCGCGAAATTACGCTTTGCAGATAAGAATGGCGGCGCGTCTTTTGACGAGCCGCCATAAAACTATTCGCTAATAAAATCAAAAATATTCTCAATGTCGTCTATCATAGGACAGCCGCAAGAGGAGAGCCGCCGCCGCGATTGATGCCCTCCCGTAAAAAGCAGGCAGTCGGCATCAAGGATTTTTGCGTTTTCCGCATCGTGAACCGTGTCGCCAACGTAGAGTATCCTTGCGTCGGGATGCTGCTCGCGCCATCTTTTGGCAAGATGAAGCTTGCTTTCCGCGTGGATATTGTCAAGTCCTATTATTTCGTCAAAATATTCCAAGACCTCAAGCTCCCGAAGCTGCCCAAAAAGCATATTTCTTTCGGTAGCCGAAAACACGACTTGAGATATTCCGAACGTCCTTACTCTCTCCAATGCTTGCCTGACACCGTTGATCAGCGTGGCGCTCTTGCTCTTTTCATTATATATATCCACCCAAATGGGAGCTAAGACCTCGTAAGACTCTTTACTGAAATCAAATCCGAGATCGCGGTAATACTCTTTTATGGGGAAATCAAACAGTTCTCTGTAATGGTCAAGATCCTTTATTTCGTCGAGTCCTCTGTCTCTGAGCATTTCGTTGGTGCTATCCATACCTGCGTCCATATCACCAAATATAGTGCCGTTAAAATCCCAAAACAAATGTGTATATTTCACTTTTTCGTCCCCAATCAAATCGCCTCCGCCGAACCGATTCGGCAGAGGCGATCATTTTATTTAATTATTTAGCTCCCGTAGGAAGGTATCCGTTAGTACTCATCCACTCATAATAGATCTTATAAGGTGACTCGCCGGGAAGCTCGGTCTGGTTAGAGCCTTCGTCATCCGAAGGATCGTAATTCTTGTTAGTGATCTTGGCAAGATTCAAAACGAAGGACTCGGTTACGGGCTTAGTCTCTCCCATAATGGTCATAAAGGGCTTTCCGCCGTTCTTCTGAAGGTCTGCGCTGACATTGGCAACGAGTGCGACAAGCTCCTCGTAGGTCTGGCAGTCGTCGAGCTTCGCCAGTACCTGAGCAGACATACTCGTTCCGTAGGGATACTTTGCAAGAACGGGATCGGTATCAAGACCCGCATAGTCAAGCAGATCGTTGTCAAGCTTCTTGTATTCCGCGGAGTTGACACCGTTGAGAACCTGATCAAAGTCAAATCCAAGGAGAGGATTTATCAGAGCGTCGTTGTTCTGGTTCTTTGCGTTTTCCCAATAATCCTCGGGAAGTCCCTCCTCAGGGTGAGCGATGAAGCAGTTACCGGTCTTTTCAATGTCCATATAGTACTTGGTATTCATTCTATTAAGAATGCCTGTATCCTCGTCGATGTAGTAATCGGTTCCTTCAACACCGTACTGAAGAACGTTTCTCGCTTCCGCGTTTGTATTGATAAGAGTGATTACCTCCATACAAGCCTTTATATGCTTGGAGTTAGCGGATACGGCGTACATATTACCGTAGATAGCTTCCTCGTCTGCCTCGGGATACTTTACAACGTACGCGTAATACTGCTTGCCGTTCTCGTCGGTATATACACCTTCGTTGCTGTCGGCAACCTTTTTAACGGAATAATCGCCGTTTACAAAGGAAACAGCCGCATTAGAGCGAGTGTCGGTCTCGGTCTTATAATAGTTATTGAACTCATACTCCTTCAGACGAAGATAAATATCGGTATACTCCTTATCTGCGAAAAGGTTGTTAAAGCCAAGCTCTATCTGTCCGCGTCCTGCGGTCTTGGGATCTCCGTAAAGAGCGCCTATGATAGAAAACTGGTTGTCTTTATTGATGGTGTAATCAAACCATTCTTTTTCTTCTTCGTCCTGCTTAGCCTCCCACTCGATGTTCCAATACCATACGAACTGGTCGATGCAATCCTTGAACGTAGCGTCAAGAGGAAGCACTCCCTCCTCGAATTCCTTAATGTCCTCAAGGAAGTCTCCGAGGTCAAGCACGTTTTCAATATCCTCGTAATCGTAGTAATACTTATCAAACAGCTCCTTATCTACCATCATGTACGTATACTCGCCCATCTGAATGTTGTTGGGGATAGCGTAGGTAGATCCGTTGCTCTTTACACCGTTAAGAAGCGCCGCGGGGATATAGTCGTTAAGCTTTTTACCCGTTGTGCTGAGGTGTTCATCCAGAGGAATTATCCATTCTTTTTCAATGTATGTGTTATACATATCAAGTCCGGAAACGTAGATGATATCGATCTGTCCGGGAAGCGTTTCGGGATAAACAAGCTCCTTGATACCCAGATCGTTTTCCTTGTACTGCTCGTCAACAACGTTGTTCTTCTTTTCGTCGTCTTCTTCCTGAAAAATAGTGTCGAGATCAATATAAGGCTCGCACTCGGGATAATACTTCAAGAACTCCATACCAAGTCTCTTAAGAGGATAATTGGACTCGGGGAATGCAGCCTGGTAATCGCTTATGTACTTCATGAGCGCTCTTCTTGCCTTTTCAGACTTAATGGTTTCAAGAGCAAACTCGTCCATAGTCTTTTCGACCTGCTCAAAGTACTCGTCCTCAGTATAGAAAATGAAATCAACGTTTATCTTGTACTTGGACTTGGTTATTTTGGAAAACTCATACTCCACTCTGTCGTATGCAGCCTTAACGTCCTTCGCCTCAATATATTTGGGATCCGTATCGTCGCCGCCGCACTCGTTCTTCAAAAACTCAGCAAGCTCCTCGTCTGTGTTAAAGACCTTCTTTTCGGTGACCATACGCATGGTTATGGTCTGAGCGCCGAGATCCTCACTTACGTCCGCCTCACTATCTTCTCCATCCGAGCAAGCCGAAAGTATCATAGGCAATACAAGGATCAAGCCCAAAAACAGGCAAAACAATCTTTTTTTCATGTTAAATCTCCATTTCCGCCGCCTGTGCGACACAAAGTTTCCGTTTCCTTAACAAACCAGGATGTTTATTGCTCCGCCGGAAATGAGCGGAACAAATGCTAACTCATATTTTACTACAAATTACTGATTTTGTCAAGTAAATATTTATTAATAAATCTTATTAAAACAGCGGCAAATCAAGCGTTGTTTTTCGGTTGAAAAAAGCCGTTATGCAAAATCCACAAACAGAAAGCTTGTTTTTTGTGCATCAAGTGGACTTAGTTGTGTGTTTTGCACATTTAACGCTTTGATTTTTTTAACTGCCAAAAGATAATTATTTACAAATTATCAGTCGAGAAATCCTCTGAGATGTCTTGCGCGACTGGGATGGCGAAGCTTTCTGAGCGCCTTTGCCTCGATCTGACGAATACGCTCTCTTGTAATGTCGAATTCCTTACCGACCTCCTCAAGAGTTCTCGTTCTGCCGTCGTAAAGACCAAAACGGAGCTTGATGACATGCTCCTCTCTGGGGGTGAGGGTATGAAGCTCTCTTTCAATGACCTCACGGAGAATGGTAGATGCCGCCGCGTCTGCGGGAGCGGGAGTATCGTCGTCGGGAATGAAGTCGCCGAGGTGACTGTCTTCCTCCTCGCCGATAGGAGTTTCAAGGGAAACGGGATCCTGAGATATCTTGAGTATCTCTCTGACCTTATCCGCGCTCATACCGATCTTATCACCGATCTCCTCAGCGGTAGGCTCGCGTCCCAGCTCCTGAAGCATCTGACGGGAGTACTTGGTGACCTTGTGGATAGTCTCGACCATGTGAACGGGGATACGGATGGTTCTCGCCTGATCTGCGATAGCTCTCGTAATTGCCTGACGGATCCACCAGGTAGCGTAAGTGGAGAACTTATATCCCTTGGTGTAGTCAAACTTTTCAACAGCCTTCATAAGGCCTAAGTTTCCTTCCTGAATAAGGTCAAGGAAATACATTCCGCGTCCGAGATACTTTTTAGCTATACTTACAACGAGACGGAGGTTCGACTCAACAAGACGGGTCTTTGCGTCCTCGTCACCGTTCAGCATTCTTTCCGCAAGCTCCTTCTCTCCCTCGGAATCAAGCAGCGGGATCCGTCCTATCTCCTTAAGATACTGACGCACGGGGTCATCGATAGAAAGACCTTCCTGCTCAAGGATCTTTTCCATATTCGCGCTGTTCTCGAATTTGGAGACCTCCTTTTCGATCTCCTCAAGCTCGGCGTTGGAAAGAGATCCGGGAAGCGAAACTCCGCTATCCTCAAGCGCCTCGTAGAGCTTGTCAAGCTCGTCAACGTCATAGTTCATTTCCTCGAGAGCCTGATCGAAATCCTCCTCGGAAAGTCCACTCTTTTTGCTTTTTTCTATAAGGTCCTCAACCTTTTTAGACTCGTTTTCATCGGCAGCGTCGGAAACCACTGCTTCATTCAAAACTTCTTCCTTCATATTTAAACTTCCTTTCAATAATTACTGCTTATTTGATCCGCGCTTGCTTTCAAGCAATCTGCGTATAGCGTCTATGGAGTCGCCCTCATCGCTGACAGACAGACCCTTTTCTTTCTTTAAAGTCTCAACGCAACCAAGGAATACGCTTTTGCCGTTTTCGGTCAGCGCTCGCCTCTTTTGCTCAAGCCCTTGAAGCCTTCCCATCTCATCAGGTGTGAAATATTCGCCGAGAAGCGAGAAATCGTATCTGTCCTCTTTTTGCATTTCTACGACACGCTCAAAGACACGTCTGTGGAAATCCGAAAAGAAATCCTCGCCCGTGAGCGATATTTTGCCGTCGGCAACACCGTCGCGGTACTCGTCGTAGATCAACATAAGACCGATAACGGCTTCCTCCGCCGATTTAGCCTTAATGTTTTTTATACCGTCGGTATTTATCTTGTCTCCGACACCCATAGCACCAAGACGCGCCTCCTGCGCCGTTTTTGCGTTGTAGGTCTTGATCTTTTTTCGTCTTAAGCCTTCAACGTCGTTCTTAAGTCCCTCGAGGGGCAATCCCAGTCTCTTTGCAACGGCAGAGACATAAATGTCCCGCTCTACCTCGCTCCAGACCTCGGAGATATACTCGCACAGCTCGCCCGACGCCTTTATCTTATCGGAGGCTATGGCAAGATTGTATTTTTGCAGCGTGGTTTCAAGCTTAAATTCAAAGCCCGTCCTGCTTGCGTCAAGAAGCCGTCTAAAATTGTCGGCTCCGAACTTTTTGATGTATTCGTCGGGGTCTTTAGCTCCCTCCATACGGAGTATTCGCACATCAAGACCCACCTCGGAAAGCATCCTTACCGCCTTTCTCGTAGCCGCCTGACCTGCGTCGTCGGAGTCGTAGGAGATTATGACCTGCTTAGTGTGCTTCGCCATAAGTCTCGCCTGCTCCTGAGTCAAGGCAGTACCGAGAGTTGCCACGGCGTTCTCAAAGCCTGCGGCATGGAGCGCGATAACGTCCATATATCCCTCGCAAAGAATAAGACGCTCCGAGCAATGATTTTTCGCGAAATTCAACGCAAAAAGATTGCGGCTCTTTTTAAATCCGGGGGTGTCGGAGGAGTTGAGATATTTCGGCTTGGAGTCGTCCATAACTCTGCCGCCGAAAGCGATAACGTCGCCCGATGTGTTAATGATCGGAAACATAACGCGATTGCGGAACATATCGTTGGTCCAGGTTCGGTCATCCTTCTCCATTTTTCGACCGAGAAAGGCAACCTGTATCTCCTCGTCGTTATAGCCTCTCGACTTCAAGTGCTTTGCCAAGCTATCGTAGCTATTGGGGGCATAGCCAAGACCGAAGCGCTTTATTATAACCTGAGGGAGCTTTCTCTTTCCCGCAAGATATTCCATTCCGCTCTTTCCCAAATCAGGGTCAAACAGACAGGCTCTGAAATATTTTGCCGCCGCAAGATTCATTTCAAGTATGCGTTTTTTACCAATGCCGTCCCTCTCTCTGTCATCCACCGTAATTGTTATTCCCGCTCTCTTCGCGAGAAATTCCACCGCGGACGGATAATCAAGATTTTCCGATTTCATAGCGAAGGTAATAGCGTCGCCGCCCGCGCCGCATCCGAAGCAATAGAAGGACTGCGTTGCGGGGAACACGGTAAAGGACGGAGATCTTTCGCTGTGATAGGGACAAAGTCCGTTAAAATTTGCTCCTGCGCGCTTGAGATTGACGTAGGAGCCGATAAGCTCGACTATATCGTTTCTGGAGCGGATCTCCTCGATGACCTCTCTTGATATCATCATGTTAATCCCCTCCACATCTTCGGGACGAAAATATCCGTGTAGGTTTCAATGGCGTATCTGTCGGTCATTCCCGAAACGAAGTCGCAGACACAACGCTCAACACCCTCACCGTCCATATTTTTCTGATAGCTTTCGGGCATCTTCTGAGGATTTTTGATATAATACTCAAATAATTTTATCAAAAGCTCCTGTGCTTTTGCGTCCTCGCTCTTTGCCACGGGATTGAGATAAACATTTTCGAACAGGAAATCGCGCAGATCGTTTGTCGCCTTGCCAACGTCGCTGCTCATGGTAATATAAGGACGGTCGTAGCTTGACTCAACTATCGACTTCACCATGGTGTTTATGCGCTCACTGTGAGTGTTGCCAAGCACTTTGATGATCTCGTGGGGCAGGTCGCTCTCCTTAAGCACACCCGCGCGGCAAGCGTCGTCGATATCGTGGTTTATGTATGCGATCCTGTCGGCAAATTTGACGATAACTCCCTCAAGAGTCGCCGCCATGCACTTGCCCGTATGATTTACTATGCCGTTTCTCACTTCCCAAGTAAGGTTAAGTCCTTCGCCGTTATTCTCAAGCTTTTCGACCACGCGAAGGCTCTGTTTGTAATGGGTAAATCCGGGGTCATAGCACATCTGAAGCGCCGCCTCCCCCGCGTGACCGAAGGGGGTATGACCCAAGTCGTGACCAAGCGCCGCCGCCTCGGTAAGATCCTCGTTAAGGCGAAGCGCGCGAGCAATAATTCTCGCGATCTGCGTCACCTCAAGGGTGTGAGTAAGTCTTGTTCTGTAATGATCCCCCGCAGGCGCTAAAAAAACCTGTGTCTTGTTCATAAGACGGCGGAAGGACTGGGAGTGGATTATCTTGTCTCGGTCGCGTTGGAACTCGGTTCTCATAGAGCTGGGAGTATACGGATGATCCCTTCCCTTCGTGTTGGCAGTCAGGAAGGCATAGCGAGACAGAGTATCCTTTTCTCTTTCAAGAAAAATATCACACATATTCTTTTCCGAGCTGTATTTCATATCCGCGCCTCCTTTCTGACGGCTTTCAAAAAACGAAACCTGCCGCAAACCGGCGCGGCAAGTTGCGTCAAAATTCAATGTTTTTTAAGCTTCTATAGATTAATATACGCTCAAAAAATCAAAATCACTTTTTTTCGGCAAAAAATTTAATAAAAATTATATTAAATTATCAGTAAGTCTTAAATTACTCAATTATTTGAACGTTGGTCGCCCCATATTCAACGCTTCTTGACAAAAGCGACGAATTTTCGGGAGTAAACACAAGTCTCATTGAATAGGACTTGATATAATATTCCATATCGCTCAAAAAGGCGAAAAGCTCCGAGGTCTCCTGTCCCTGCTTCTTTGTCGCCGCGTCGGCAGGCATATTTTTCAAATCAAGAGCGATAAAATCACAGACCGAGCGAAGCCTCGAAACGGTATAGTCGCCCGCCTCGGTCAGCTTCACGTTATCGGAAGATACCAAAACTCCAACGGCGGCATTTTCCGCGGCGTAAGAAAGCTCGCTGACAAACGCCTCCAGCTCGTCAATGTTTTCTCTCGTCGGCTCAAGACCTATTATGAGTATCTCGTCAACGCCTCCGCGAGCCGCTTCATTTATAAGCGCGATCTCGTAAGATTTGCGGATATTTCGCTCATATTCGTCCTCCGCGTCAAAGGCGGTGGAGTAAAAATAGGCGCAGACGTATCCTCCGCCGTTATGTATCGCGTCCACCTCGTCGGAAAGCGTACGGCTTCCCATCCCTGCGGCTTCTCCAAAGGAAACATCCACGCCCGAATGGTAGGTTATAAATCCGTCAGCGTCACGCAGACACACGGAAAAGTCGGTTATTCCTATCGACGTATAGTATCCCGTACCAAGTCCCCACGAATACTCGTGCGCGTTGACCGTCTTTACCTTTTTGTCGCCCGAATAGTAGTCACTGACCTCAATATCCAGCTTCGGTGCGGAATTTTCATGCTCCTCAGCCATTTTACCCAGAGCAAGTCCCGCCGCCACGGATACGACCAGCGAAAGCGCGAGAAAAGCAGCTATTGCCACGACTATTATCACGACGCGTGACACCCGTCCGTGGGACGTGGTTCGTCTCGAAAATCTTCTAAGTCTCGTGCGCCTTCCCATGCTCTGCTCCTTAAATAATTATTCTATTCCTATCAAGGAAATGCTACCAAAATAGTCGTTTCCGACAAAGGAGAGCTTTTCTCTCTCAACGTCCATCTGCCCTTTAAGCGATGCGTACTGATACTGAACGAGCAGTGTGTCGACCTGCGCCTTTACGTCATCCTCGTCAAGAGGCAGTCGCATAATAACGTAATATCCGTCCTCGGTCTCGATAACGTCGCTTACTCCGTAAAGCTCAAGCGAGAACGACGCGCTCTCGTACTCCTCTCCCATCTGACCGTAGGTGAAATAAAGTCCGTTGCCCGTGGTCGAGAAGCCCGCCACAAAGGGCGCTTTTCCTATCTCGCGACGCATAGCGTCGTATCTGTCGGCATCTCTCGCGACCGCCAGCACGGTATCTCTTGCATTTTCCGCGCGGGTCTTACTGTTTGAAGTATCGATTACGTCAGACTTCTTGGGATAGTAAGCATGGACCGTCCGCGCCCAATCCTCACTGCTCATTACGTATTCGATAAATTCGTTTACGCTCTGACCGTCGTACTCAATATCGATCTTGTTTGCGATAAAATGCTTCAAAAGCTCGCTTTCAAGGAAGTTTATCTTAAAATTAAATCGGATAAAGCTGTCGGTAAGATTGTTTTCCTTAAGCCATTCCTTGTATTTTGACATGCTTCCGCCAAAATCGTCCTTGACGTAGGTCTTCATCTCGTCGTTGACGTGAGACTTTACGGCGGATGCATCTGTTTTGATCCCGTATTTATCGCAGAGTGACAGGATAACGTAGTTCTTTTTTACGTCCTCCATTACACGGGCTTCAAGGAGCGTTTCATATTCCGATCTTTCTTTTTCATCAAGCTTTTCGTATTCACCAAGCTCGGCGTCAAGACTTTCCCTGTGCATAAGCGTTATGTAGCGCAGCTCCTCGTATCTGACCTCATATCCGCCGACCTCGCCAACTACGCGGGCCTCCTCCTCGGTGCTGGGAATAGGACGCACCGACGTAGCAAGAATAACTCCCACCACCACGGCGGTTGCGATCACCGCAACTCCGATAAGTGACGCCGCGATTATCTTCTTTTTCGTCCACCATCTTTTCTTCTCTGCCGCGTTGCCTGCGGCAGGAAGCTTATTTTTATTCAAAGCCATAAAAAATCTCCATTTCATCAATTCACAAAACGGCATAAAACCCCAATATAACATCTAATTATACAACATCATTGTGAATGTTCTATGAATTTGATCTTTTTTTTCGATGATATTTTCAAAAAAGTATTTGCAAAAACCAATTTTTATGGTATACTAAAGGCAGAAAAGACCAAAATTGCCACGGAGGTAATATTATGAGCGCTGAATACACAATACCGCTTTCCAAGCTTGAGAAGGAATTCAACCTTGAGCGTGTCACGGTACCCGAAAATTACGACGACATAAAGGTTGAGAACCGTGAGGTCAACCGCCCCGGTCTGGCTCTCACCGGATTCTACGAGATATTTGAAAAATCCCGCATAAGCCTTATCGGTAACGCGGAACACAGATATCTTCTCCGTCTTAACGACGAGGACAGAAAGAAAAAAATAACCGACTATATAAACGCGCATCCCATAGCCGTCGTCTTCACCTCTGATCTGCCGGTTTTCGACGAGCTTATCGAATCTGCAAAGACAGAGGGCGTACCCGTCCTGCGTTCCAAGGAAAAAACGAGTCCCCTTATGGCGGCGATGATAAGCTCGCTCAACACCCATCTTGCTCCCCGTATCACACGTCACGGAGTTCTGGTCGAGGTCTACGGCGAGGGTCTTCTGCTCCTCGGCGACAGCGGAGTAGGTAAGAGTGAGACCGCTATCGAGCTTGTAAAGCGCGGTCACCGACTTATCGCGGACGACGCGGTCGAGATCAAGAAGGTTTCGGCAAAAACGCTTGTCGGCTCGGCTCCCGAGATAATCCGTCACTACGTAGAGCTTCGCGGCATCGGCATCGTTGACGTGCGCCGTCTCTTTGGTATGGGCGCAGTAAAGGAGACCGAAAAGATCGACCTGGTCATCAACCTTGAACTCTGGGTCGAGGGCAAGATGTACGACAGGCTCGGTCTTGACGAGGAAAAGATAGACATTCTGGGCAATCAGATCCCCGCTATCACTATCCCCGTAAAGCCGGGACGAAATCTTGCCATCATCCTTGAGATCGCGGCTATGAATAACAGACAGAAAAAGATGGGATACAATACCGCCGAGGAGTTCAACAAGAGACTTCTTGAGCAGATAGGTACATTCTGATGATCCTGCTCACCTCTGCAAAAATGCCCGACGGACTTGATAAAGATACCCTTGCCGCAGCCATCGCTCTTATGTTTCCTCATCCTGAAAACGAGGAATACGTTGAGGCGATCAAAAGCCGCGCGAATGACGTGTCCGCCCTAGAAAGTCTCTTTGCTCTGGCGCTTCTCTACGAGCAGATCCGAGAGCTTCCGAGCGCACCTGCCGACAGCGCGTCACTGATATTCGCGAGAAGTGAGCTTGGCAAGCCATATTTCAAGAATTCCGAGATAAAATTCAATATCAGCCATTCTCACGGATACGTAGCCTCTGCCGCATCAATCGGCGAGGAGCTGGGTTTGGATATAGAAGCATCCCCAATAAGTGCCGAAAGAGCCGAAAGAATGGCAAAAAGATATTTTTGCTATCATGAACAGCAGGAGATCGCAAAGCACCCCGAAATCTTCGCCCGAAAATGGACAGAAAAAGAAGCAAAAGCAAAATTTTTCGGCGAAAGTGTGGGAAATATTCTGTCAATCGACCAAAATTCGCAAAATAACGCAGATTTTGAAAGCCTTTCTCTCCACAAGTTTTCTTTTGAGAATATCCCGATAACCCTTTGTACTAAAAGGAATTTTTCGACAATAATCTTTTCCGCGCAGTAAGAAAACAAGAGGTTTTTGAAGCTTTTAAAAATTTTTTCAACTTTTTTTCAAAAACCTCTTGCATTTTATAAAAAAGTGTGATATAATATCAAAGTCGTCAAGATACGGCCCATTGGTCAAGCGGTTAAGACGCTAGCCTCTCACGCTGGAAACTCGGGTTCGATTCCCGGATGGGTCACCAAACGTAACAAATCCGAACTATTTCGTCAATCGAAATTGGTTCGGATTTGTTTTTTGCTATTAATTGTTCAAATTAATGCTAATAACCACCGCCGAGAGCAATCATTTGGTTGTTCTCGGCGGCGGTTTTGTTATGGTTATTAAAACATTTTCAAATAAAAGCACTCAAATTGAGGCTTTTAAATAGGATTTTGCTTGTAGCAATGTCATAGGGATATAAATGCGCAAAAATGCCGAGAGAAACCAAAAGGTCGCTCTCGGCGGTATTCTTATTTCGTATAATATTGTGCTTGAGCCGTCCAAAGCTCGTAATATTTGCCGTTTTCATCTGCTAAAAGTTCTTCGTGAGAACCGACTTGAACGATTTCGCCGTTGTCAAATACGGCAATTTTGTCGCAGAAGCGGCAGGA
>JAZNII010000145.1:0-34170 GCA_045577415.1 Eubacteriales bacterium | reverse complement strand
ACTACAACTCCTTGGCTCACAGAACGACATGGCTACGATCCGACTTGAACGTCTACGAGACCGTCAGCCGCGATTCTTGTTGCCATCTTGGACTCAGCCTTAAGCTCACCCTTCTCGCGAAGAAGCTTGATCGCTGCTTCCATATCTCCGTCTGCCTCAACAAGTGCCTTCTTGCACTCCATCATACCGATACCGGTCTTTGCTCTGAGAGCAGCAACGTCTTTTGCTGTAATAGTAGCCATTTTGGATAATTCCTTTCTATTTTATACGATTTTAATTACAAAATTTAAAATATAGCGGTTGATAAGACACGCTTAACAACCGCTATAATGTCAGCTAATTAAGCGTTCTCAGCGTCTTCCTCAGTTTCAGCCTCGGTCTTCTCCTCGACTGCCTCTGCGGTGGTCTCGCCCTGCTTGCCCTCGATGATCGCGTCAGCGATTACGGAGGAGATGAGCTTGATTGCGCGGATAGCGTCGTCGTTACCGGGGATAACGTAGTCAGCGTCGTCGGGATCGCAGTTGGTATCAACGATAGCGATTACGGGGATACCGAGCTTCTTAGCCTCAAGAACTGCGTTCTTTTCCTTGCGGGGGTCAACGATGAAGATAGCGTCGGGAAGCTGTTCCATGGTCTTGATACCGCCGAGGTTCTTCTCCAGGTCGAAGATCTCCTTCTGGAGCTTAGCAACTTCCTTCTTGGGGAGCATCTCAAAGGTGCCGTCCTCAGCCATCTTGTTAAGGCTGTTGAGACGAGCGATGGATCTCTTGATGGTCTTGAAGTTGGTCATCATACCGCCGGGCCAACGAACGTTTACGTAGTACTGTCCGCAACGTGCAGCTTCTTCCTTGATAGCCTCTGCAGCCTGCTTCTTTGTACCTACGAAAAGAACGTTACCGCCGTTTGCGGAAAGCTCGCGAACAAACATGTAAGCTTCCTCAAACTTCTTTACGGTCTTCTGAAGGTCGATGATGTAGATGCCGTTTCTCTCAGTGAAAATGTACTCCTGCATCTTAGGATTCCATCTTCTTGTGTGGTGTCCGAAATGAACACCTGCTTCAAGCAGCTGCTTGATAGAAATAATAGACATAGTAATGTCCTCCTCCGGTTTTTCCACCACAGTAGCTTTGGCGATGCAATCCCCTTACTTTACAAGGATTTTGAAGGAGACACCGACACCGCAGACGTGGTACTGTGTGTGTAATATAGTATTTTTCCGTGCTTTGCGCACAGCGTTATAAATTATAACATATTATGTTTTTATTTTCAAGCGAAAAAGACAATGTTTACATATTATTTACAATTTTATCGGTATTTTTTGCCTTTTCTGCTCCCTTTTGACGAGCAGGAGCATGAAGTAAGATCGGATTGCGACAGCTTAACGAGAATTGCGTCCTCTCCGATACATTCAATGTTGCACCAAGGTATGAAGAACTCCTCTTTTTTTGAGAAAAAAACAAATCCTCCGCCGTCCCGCACGATCAAAGCCAATATTCTGCCGTCGTCGAGATCTATTTCAAAATCGCATGGATACCCGAGTCTTTCCCCGCCGCATAGATTGATGACCTCAAGCTCACGCAGAGCCACAGTGCTTACTCTTTTCATTTTGCTATTACCTCCCTAAAGATCAAGGCTGCCGTATTTTACGACAGCCTTTTAATCAATATATATGCAATTTATCAAATATTATTTCTGCTTTTACCGATAAGGCGAGATACTAAAAGCGCAATGCCGTAAAGAAGCAAATATCCCGGAATTATGAGATATTCAAACGAACCAAAGCCGTTTTTAAAGAACTCACTTATAAAAGGATCCTGAGTCGAGATAGAGCAGATACCAAGCAGTATAGCGTAGGCTATAACTACCTTCAGCCAGCAATAGCTTCTTCCCTCTCCCTTTTTCGTGTGCTTCATATTTATAATAAACACCTCAACGCACATGGTCAGTAGCAGACAAATATATATAGGCAGCGTATATGCAGGCGCTTCACCAAACACGCCGAAAGCGTCAAGTATCTTTACGGTCAAGGCGGTAACGAATGCTACCAACACTCTTGAAATTATGACAGGCAGAGAAGCCTTCAAAAGCATGTAAGGGTACTTTGTAAAGTCTCTGTTCGCCGAGATAACGTCAAGTCTTTGCTCCGAGTCGGAAAATACAGTTGCCGACAGGAACGCGAAGACCGCCGCAAAGGAAACCGTCTGCAAGGGATCGAGCAGAATATTTCCGCTGATCACGCTCATAGCGCAGAAGGTAAGCAGGGTTGCAGAGAGCAAGGTAAACAGGAGTATTGACTGCGCCACGGAGACGTACGCGCCTCTTGACATTCTTATTGCTTTAAACAAGGAATAAATTCCGCCGCCGTTTTCGTAGGATTTTCTTACTATGACCTTTGATAACAGACGGGTCTGCTGAGAGGCTCTTACGTTGGTATCTCTGCCCTCGGCGGGCATTCTCTCATAAACCGATTCTCTGTACTTTTCAGATGAATAACGGATAACGTCACAGGTCGCAACTATATCCGTCTTTGCCATTACCTCGTTAAATTCATTGGAAACGCCTAAGGATACTATTCTGCATCCCTTATCTCTCATAGCGGAGACAAGCTCCGAATATTCGGCTGCGCTAAATCCGATGTAAGCGCTGTATGCGCCCATTTCGTCGGTTATTCCTTTGCAGTTCTTATGAAAATCCGAGGCGAAGGCGGCATTTTTCGTAAATATTCTCTTGAACTCGGCAGACGTTACAAGACGCACCGTCTGAACGTCCTCGCGGGGGAGAAATACGGTAGTGGTAATTCCGAAACGAGCCATATCCTTGACAACGCTTTCTATCTCCTTATCCGCGGTCTGGTAAATGGTCACCGCTCCTTCGAATACGGTCTTTCCGTCTGACTCCGAAATACAAAGTATACATCTCGAATTGTTTTGATCGGCTTCCCTACTAAACGCCTTTATTTTATTCAGATCCTCGGAATTGATCTCTCTGACCTCTCCGTCGATCCTGATACGGTCGCAAAGCTTGATCGCTTTTTCGTCAAAGGTAAGCAGCACACGATATATAGAGCTTTCGGTCTCCGCGCAGGCAAAGCCATAGCCGGTCTTTATATCGTTGGCAAAATACAACGACTTTGTAGCCAGCGCCGCGCCGCTGAAATCAAATCCGTAGGAACGCAAATGAGCGTAAAGAGCTTCGGTTATTCCGTCAAGGTTGAAGTCGCTGTCTCCTCCGCCGTCGCGCTGAGCCTTGACGTAGGTGTTGATATATGAAAGCAAGATCTCGGAATCATGACCGTTAGTTACAAGCTCATCGACAGCGTTACCCGAAATGTATGCAGAACCAACCTTAAATACGCCCTCGTAAAGTCCCGACGTTCCGAAAAGGACGAGATCGGTGACCTCGGTAAGCTTATCAAGCGCTTTAACGTTTCTGATCGCGGCAGAATTATCCTTTTTGCGCTTCTCGCTTTTAGTTCTCGAGAGCCTTGTTATGTAAGAGGAAAATATCTCTTTTCCAAGGAAGGAAAGAATCTCCCCTGTAATAAGAAAAATTGCGGAAAGAAGCATCGTGAAATAGCAGATAAACTCCTCCTTGCCGTTGAGAGTTAAAAAACCAAGCAAGGACAAGAGCAGAAGTCCCGACGCGCTAAGGAAGGAAATTCTAGTTACGATAGGCTTCAAGCTCTTTACCGCTTCAGGCTCGCCATCCTTACCGCCCAAAGCGCCGTCCGAAACAAATTCCGACAGATAAACATCCCCTCCAACGGCAACCACCAGAGCAAGAGCGCTTCCCTTTACCACGGCGCTGCCTGCATAGAGCATATTTGTCGCGTTTGGCGCTGTTGCACAGTTTTCAGCGTCGTATTCTGTATCGGAATGCTTCATAACTCTGCGACGCAGTATGCCGTCTCTCTCTTTATTTGCTACAAGCTCGTCAACGAAAAGCGTATCACACTTGATTATTCTCGCGTCGCAAGGCAAAAGATCTCCAACGCCAAGTACGATAACGTCACCGACGACAAGGTTTCTGCCGTCGGTATGGAATAGGTTTCCACCACGCTTCACTCGCACCATAGGAGACGCATACTCACGCATTTTGTCAAGTCTGCGTTGCGCCCTCAACGACACTATTCCGCCAAATATCGCAGCCGCAAGGGCAACGGCAAACACCAACGCCCCCAGCAATCCCCTGCCAAAGATGGCGGTGAGCAGAGACATGAGCAGAAGAAGCACGGTAAAAGGAGAGGTCGCAAAGGACAGAATTGACGACCACACCGATCTGCTCCGAGGAACGAACAATGATCTCACTCTGCCGCCTTGACGCTTGGTCTGCTTTTCAAGTCTCTCCCTTGCCTCTCTTGCGGAAAGTCCGTCAAAAAGGTCGGTATTGAGCTTTTTTTCCAATATATTAAGTTCGGGAATATGCCAGTTTTCCATATCAGGTAATCTCCCTAAAAATCAATTTCAGAAGCAAGAGACAGTAATTTCTCCATCGTTTACCGCGAGCTTTGCGCTTCCAATAGCCCCGGTATAATCGGATATTATCTTTTCCGCGAGCTTATCCTCAATATTTTTCTGAATATATCTTCTCATATTTCTCGCGCCGTATTTTTCAGAAAATGAGCCGACAGCGACAGCCTTTGCGACCTCGTCGTCGTATTCAAGCTTGATTCCCTTTTCCGTAAGGACTTCGGCGAGCTGAGAAAGCATGATGTGAGCGATCTTTTCGAAATCGTTTACATCGAGACTGCGGAAGGTTATGATCTCGTCAACTCGGTTGATAAATTCGGGACGCAAGAACGCAGAAAGCGCCTTTTCGGTTCTGTCTGCCTCTGTCTTTGCCGAATCAGCCGCAAAACCGACGATACCGCTTCTGTTTTCGGAGCCGGCATTAGTAGTCATAACTATGACCGTATTCTCAAAGTTTACGGTCTTACCGTGAGCGTCGGTTATCCGTCCGTCGTCGAGTATCTGGAGAAGAATGTTCAGAACATCGGGGTGAGCCTTCTCTATCTCGTCAAAAAGGACGACCGAGTAGGGTCTGCGGCGGATCTTTTCGGTAAGCTGACCCGCATCGTCATAGCCGACGTATCCGGGAGGCGAGCCGATAATACGGGAAACCGAATGTTTTTCCATGAACTCTGACATATCAAGTCTTATGAGCGTTTCGGGAGAATCAAAAAGGTCTGCCGCGAGTGTTTTCACAAGCTCGGTCTTACCAACACCCGTAGGACCTGCGAAAATGAAGGAAACAGGCTTTCTCTTATAAGAGATTCCCGCTCTGTTGCGCTTGATTGCTCTTGAGACCGCGTCAACGGCTACGTCCTGACCGACAAGCTTCTTTTTAAGTCTTTCGGAAAGGCTGTCTATTCTCGCAAACTCATTTTCAGTAATGGAGGTTGCCGGAATTCCCGTCCAAAGCTCGATAACGTTCGCCAGATGCTCTTCGGTAAGAATGACCTTTTCACACTCGCCTGTAATTTCGTCAAGTCTCTCCGAAAGTCTCATCTCCTCGGAACGGATACGTGCGATATTTTCGTATTTCTTCTGCATTTCCTTATCATCTGTGGTAGCGGTCGCTTCGCACGCCTCGCGCTCGGATTTAAGGTTCAGAAGCTTGTCGTGTATTTCAAGCGACTCGTTAAGCTCTGCCGAGGAAAGAGAAAGCTTTGACGCCGCCTCGTCAAGCAGGTCTATCGCCTTGTCGGGCAAATATCTGTCGGTAATATATCTTTCCGAAAGAGTTACCGCGCGGACAAGAATACCCTCGGGAATTCTAATTTTATGGAATTCCTCGTAATAGTGGCTGATACCGCGAAGCATCTCTACTGCCTCGGATATTGAAGGCTCGTTTACGGTCACGGGCTGAAATCTTCTTTCAAGCGCCGAATCCTTTTCGATATATTTTCTGTACTCGTTGAGAGTTGTCGCGCCGATTATTCTGACCTCGCCTCGAGAGAGAGCGGGCTTGAGGATATTTGCGGCGTTGACGCTTCCCTCTGCGTCGCCCGTTCCAACGATATTATGAACCTCGTCTATAACCAGGATCGCTCTGCCGTGTTCCTTTACCTCTGCAAGCAGACCGAGTATTCTCGACTCAAACTGACCTCTGAACTGCGTTCCCGCAACAAGCGCGGTAAGGTCAACCAGAAATATCTCTTTGTCACGGAGCTTGTACGGCACGTTGCCGTCGGCTATCCTAATCGCAAGTCCTTCTGCGATGGCAGTCTTACCGACACCCGGCTCGCCTATAAGACAGGGATTGTTCTTCTGACGGCGGCAAAGAGTCTGAATAACTCTGTCGGTCTCTCTGTCTCTGCCCACTATTCTGTCAAGCTTGCCGTCTCGGGCGCTCTGTGTCAGATTTTTACAGTACGTAGTGAGAAATTTATATTGCTTTCCCTGCTGCTTGTTGCCCTTGGGAGGCTCTTTTTTGCCCTCCTTAGGGTTTACGGGAACTATATTGCCGCCGTTGTCCTTGCCCGACATCATTTGGTTTGCCATATCGGCAAAGCCGCTGTCCTTGAATAGCTTGGGGAGATCGATCGCGGGCGCGCCACCGTCCTCGTCGCCCTGAGGAAGCATTTCGGCAAGCTCGTTCTCCATATTTTCAAGCTGATCCGGCGATATTCCCATTTTATTATATATATCACCCATCATGTTCTCAATGGGAAGCCCAAGATCCTTAGCGCATTTGATGCAAAGACCTTGAGAGGTTTTTTCACCGTTTTCGACCTTCGTTACGAAGATCACCGCCACACGCTTGTGGCAATTTGAACACATTACCATTTTTTATCACCTTCTGATATTAAATCAAATTTCTGACGAAATTCAAAAAATCCAAATCAAATACAAATTTAAAAACCGAGGAGTCATTGTAAACTCTTAAAGCGTCCGAGCTTCTGCTGAGCGAGGATACGACCTCAAGAGCAGAATAAAGCGCGGTTGAAATTACCGACGTTACACAAAGGCCCAACGCAAGACCGAATATAAGCCCTAAAGACCTGTCAATTCTGTAAACGAGAGGTGTTTCCAGCCTTTTGACAGACAGGATCACTATTGACGAGATGGCAAACGCTGCCATAAAAACCAAGGCGTAAGAGATAACAGTCGAGAGTATTGCCGCCATAGGTCCTCCGACCCATTCGCTCATAATCCCGATCACAATATACTCACAAACGTACTTTCCAAGCAGAAACGACGCTACGGAAGATAAAAGAAGTCTGCCCACACCCAAAAGCGTGCCGAAGATCCCGATCTTATAAAACTTTATTGCAAAATAAACGAATATCACAACAAATATAGCGTCGACCAACATATTCATACCGTCTCCTATTCGCCATAAGGCGTTAAATTAATTAAAGGATATGTAATATGCCGCAGTGTCGGTACAAGCCATAACGTCTCCGCCCGGGAAGACCATAAGTCTAGCGTTCTCTCCTCTAAACTCCGCCCCCGAAACGGTGCCGAACAAGGTGTCGATGCGTCTTACCTCGCCGTCCATTAGAAGATAAGCAAAATTGCCGTAGATCACCGTATCCGACACGTATCCGTCTATTTTGTGAGAGCTTATAGCGTTACCATTTTCGCCGAAAACAGAGAGAGTAAAGCTTGAATCGATGTTGTTTTCTCTGAAAAGAATCGCAAAACTGCCATTGGTAAAGGAAACATCGGCGATCCTTTTATCATACTCATTACTTTTCTGCTCTTTACAGTTCAAGTCAAACACGTGAGACGATTCAGCGCAGATCAGCGCAATTCTGTCATTTGAGATAAAGGTGGCGGTATAAGGCAGAACGTCATCAAGGACTGCCGAGGCTCTCGGCTTTGACTTGCCCCTTTCCACTACCGTAAGAGTAGCGTTGCTCTGTCCGCCCGACGCGTCGAGTGACAGTACCGCGAAATCTTTACCGTTTGGAGACATATTCACGGAGATAATATAGTCGTTTCGCGAATACTCCGATTCAAGACGGCATTTGCTGTCGTAAACACGGACTACCGAGCCGTAGCTTTCGGATTTCGTTACGATACAAAAGCTGCCGTCGCTTGCCATGTGCGCCGAGCTTATGGGATAGTCCAGAGTTTCCGAATAAACGCTTATAAAGGAATTATACACCTTAAAGGTATGTCTGCCCTGATCGTAAATTAGAGCTGTGGCATCCGACGTGCATATCTTGGGATTGGTAAACTCCGATCCCGAAGACATGGTAGCTCTGCCGGTAGAGGTAAACATCTTTATTTCGCTGTCCCCCGCAACGGCAAGTCCGTTTTTGAAAACCGCAAAATCCTGATTACTGAAGGGACGCGAGTAGTTCAGAACCGAGGGTCTGCTTTCGCTGAAGCTGCTGATATATCCAATATCCCTAAACATATAATATACGTTGTCGTAGGATATTATGCTGCCTCCGAAAAGCAAGACGGAGACGAGAAGAACACAAAGCGCGGATATGCTGAAAAGCCTTGCCATTCCAAAAATGAAGGAAATTTTAGCTTCCTTGGGGCTTTCTTCCCCGTCATATCCCGCAAGCCTTTTTTCGTGAGAGACCACTCTCCCAGGAAGGCGCATATCTTTAATTTTTTCGAAAATATTACGAACAAAAAGTATCACTTTACCGAGAAAGGATATTTCTCCGTCATCTCTTTTTTTCAATATAACACCCTCCTTTCAAATCAAATTAAATCAATAAACGACTTTATTTAAGTACAGACCCTCCGCGGGCGCGGTCATACCCGCGAGTCTGCGGTCACGCGACTCAATTATTGCGGAGATACCGTCAGCGGATATTTTTCCGCGAGCTACGTCAACAAGAGTTCCCGTCATTATTCTGACCATGTTGTATAAAAATCCGTCGGCGGCAACCTTAAATACGATCACATCGCCGTCCCTTTTGACCTCGGCGTATTTTACATCACGAACCGTACTTTCAACGGTCGAGCCGCTTGCCATAAAGGCAGAAAAATCATGCTTGCCGACAAATGATGCCGCCGCGCGGTTCATTTTATCCAAGGCTTCACCGTCAAGAGCATAAGGGATATGCCACGACCTACCCGACTCCATTGGATCGCGGGTCGGGAAATTATATATTCTATACACATATTCCTTGTATTCTACGTCATATCTCGGATGGAATTCTTCACTTACCCATTCAGCATTCTTTACGGCAATATCGCAAGGCAGATGCGCGTTGAGTGCCAACGGAATACGTCCTATATCGACCGTGGTCTCAATAGACCTTTCTCCCCGTTTGGTCACAGTAGCGCAAAAGGTGTTTGCGTGAACGCCCGTATCGGTGCGACTGCACCCCGTCACGTCACAATCAAAGCCGAACAAGGCTTTAGCCGCAGCGTTAAGCTCACCTTGCACGGTTCTGCCCTTGGGTTGTATCTGATAACCGCAAAAATCGGCACCAAGATAGGACAGAGTAAGAAGTATTTTCATTATTTAGTTTCCTTTTTACATAGTATAACCCGGCGCGTAGATATTTATAAGCACTATTCCCACGCCGAACAATATCATGACGAAAAGCGCTGCAAAATCGCGGAACGAGAATTTAAGCACATTAAGTCTCGTTCTTCCCTGTCCTCCGCGATAACAACGGCAGGTCATAGCCGTCGCAAGCTCACCCGCGCGTCGAAACGCCGAAATGAACAAAGGGATAAGAATAGGTATCAATGCCTTTGCGCGCTTTATGAGAGAGCCGCTCGTAAAATCCGCTCCTCTTGCCTTTTGCGCTGCCATTATCTTTTCTGTCTCCTCAATGATGGTGGGGATAAAGCGAAGCGCTATGGTCATCATCATAGCGAACTCATGAACCGGAACCTTGAATATCTTCAAGGGAGAGAGCAGCTGCTCAAGTCCGTCTGTCAACTGAATAGGCGTAGTGGTATAGGTCAGGAATATTCCTGTTCCTATTATCATCGCCACTATTCGGATGACGATAAACGCGGCGTTATAAAGTCCGCTTACATACACCTTTACGATCCACCACTCCAAAAGCGGCGCGCTTGCGGCATCCTTCGTCAAAAAGACATTAAGAACCGCGGTAAATATCATAATAAATATTATTGCCTTGATCGAATTCAGGACAATTCTTACGGGTATTCTGCTTATAAGAATCAAAGCAAGCGCCGAAAACAAAAGCAGACCGAAGCTGAATATGTTTGAACACAAAAAGCTTGCTATGATATAGAGGATCGCTATAATGATCTTCATTCTCGGGTCAAGACGGTGCATGACCGAGCTTGCGGGATAATACTGACCGAATGCTATACCCTTCATACTGCACCTCCCAAAAGCGCAGTCAACGCTCTTTCGGCATCGTCGACGGTATAAATATCCTGCGGAATATCAACGCCGTTTGCGGCAAGCAGGCGGACAAGATAGGTCATCTGAGGAACTCCGAGACCGATCTCCTCAAGCTCGTCGCCACGGGAAAATATCTCGTTTCTGTTTCCCGTCATAGCTACCTTGGAATGAGACATAACTATAATGTTGTCGCAATATTTTGCCATATCATCCATACTGTGACTGACTATTACGACCGCCGCGCCGCTGAAATCGGCATAATTGCGGATGCCTTCGAATATGGCGCTTTTGCCCGCGGGGTCAAGTCCCGCGGACGGCTCGTCAAGAACCAAAACCTTGGGACGCATCGCCATGATCCCCGCGATCGCCGCGCGTCTTTTCTGACCGCCCGAGAGATCAAAGGGAGATTTCTTCAGGTTTTCACGGTCAAGTCCGACCATATCCGCCGTTTCGAGTACTCTCTTTTTTATTTCTTCCTCGTCAAGCCCCATGTTTTTAGGACCGTAAGCAATATCTGCCTCAACCGTATCCTCAAAGAGCTGATACTCCGGATACTGCATAACGAGACCGACCTCCTGTCTTAGGTCGGACATATTATTTCCCTTTGCCCAGATGTCCTTTCCGTCAAGCAATATTCTGCCCGACGTAGGCTTTAAGAGACCGTTGAACATCTGAACGAGCGTGGACTTGCCCGATCCCGTATGACCGATAATTCCGGTTATGCAATTTTCTTCAATGTTAACGCTTACGCCGTCAAGCGCCGTTACCTCAAAGGGAGTCTTGGCGCTGTAAACAAACGATACGTTTTCTACCGTAATTTTTGACATTTTATAAAATCACCTGTTCAAAGCCTTTAAAATTGTTTCCGCACACTGCTCGGGCGTGTTTATCTCACCGTCAAGCCTAAATCCCTTCTGCCTTAATCTTAAAAGCAGATCGGCGCATTGAGGCAGATCAAGTCCCGCGCTTCGAAGTATTTGAGCTTGAGCGAATATTTTTGAGGGAGCGCCGTCAAGAATGATCTTGCCGTCGTTTATCACGATAACTCTGTCGGCCCTTACCGCCTCGTCCATATAGTGCGTAATTGAAATGACGGTTTTTCCTTCTTCTCTGTTAAGCTTTTCAATGGTCTCTACAACGTCGCGTCTGCCCATAGGGTCAAGCATGGCGGTGGACTCGTCGAAGATCATACAGTCTGGCTTCATAGCGATAATACCCGCGATGGCGATCCTCTGCTTCTGACCGCCCGAAAGTCTGTGAGGCTCGTGGTGGGCAAAGCTTGTCATTCCGACTGTTTCAAGGGCTTCGTCAACCCTTTTTCTTATCTCCTCGCGAGGAAGTCCGAGATTTTCAGGGCCGAATGCCACATCCTCCTCCACGATAGTTGCTACCAGCTGGTTATCTGGATTCTGGAACACCATTCCTACCTTTTTCCGAAGCTCGTAAACGTCGTCCTCGGTCATATCGTCTGACGTGATATTTTTTCCGTCTATCTCGATACTGCCTTCAAAAAAGTCATAGTCATCGATGACGAGGTTGAGAAGCTTCGCGAGCGTTGATTTTCCCGATCCGTTATGACCAAGTACTGCAACGTACTCGCCTTTTTCAATATCAAGGTTGATGCCGCGAAGCACCTGTATCGGCTCGCCGTCATCGCCTTTGTAAGCATAGCTGAGATTTCTTATTTGTATATAAGACATCGTAAAATCCTTTTCGTAATTAAGTTTAACTCTAAAAACCTGTTATTTTGGAGCAGTCCAACGTGTGCTTGCTCCGCAAGGAAGCACCGCTCCCGTCTGTGTTACGCGGAGACCGATCTCTCCCGCCTCGATCTTGCCACCGTATACCGACTTTACCTTCAAGTCAAGTATGTAGCTCATTGTAAGGGGTGACAGACCCGTAGTATACGAATTAATAAGGAAAAAGAGAGGCTTATCCGAAAGCACCTTGGAGGCAAGTCCGACGAACTCATCGATACTGTCTTCAAGCTTCCACACTTCACCTCCCGGACCTCTGCCGTAGGAGGGAGGATCCATTATGATTCCGTCGTATTTGTTGCCGCGGCGGATCTCACGCTCGATAAATTTCTTACAATCGTCAACTATATATCGGATCGGAGCGTTTTCAAGACCCGAAAGAGCCGCATTTTCCTTTGCCATAGCTACGATTCCCTTTGACGCGTCAACGTGGACTACCTGCGCCCCCGCCTTAGCCGCCGCAACGGTAGCGCCGCCGGTATACGCAAAGAGATTAAGCACTTTTATGGGTCTGTTCGCGTTTTTGATAAGCGAGGAGAACCAATCCCAGTTGGTCGCCTGCTCGGGGAAAAGACCCGTGTGCTTAAATCCCATGGGCTTCAGACGGAAATTAAGATCACCGTATGAAATATCCCAGCTTTCAGGGGTTTTCTGCTTTACCCAAGCACCGCCTCCGTTACTTGAACGGCGATAGATGCCGTCAGCCTTATTCCATGCGGGATGTCTCGCCGCGCCCTTCCAGATTATCTGGGGATCGGGACGGATAAGTATATATTTGCCCCAACGCTCAAGACGTTCTCCGTCCGATGCGTCAAGCAGCTCGTAATCCTGCCAATTATCACTGCACCACATAAATTTCAACTCCAATAATCAAATTTTAATTTCAAAGATTCAGCGTTAGTTATTATAATACTTTGCAAGCCTTGAAGCGCCGCTGTGTCCGTGACAGACCGCTATTGCTAAGGCGTCGGCGGTATCGTCGGGCTTTGGGGGCGCGGGAAGATTCAAAAGCGAGGTTACCATTGTGATCACCTGCTTTTTCTCGGCGCGACCGTAGCCAACCACAGCAGACTTGACCTGCAAAGGTGTATATTCGGCAATTTCAACGCCCTTAAGTCTTGCCGACAGAAGGATTATTCCTCTTGCCTCGGCAACGACGATCGCGGTCTTTGAGTTGGTATTGAAAAACAACTCCTCTACCGCCATCTGATCAGGCTTGTACTTATCAATTATTTCATTCATACCCAAGTGTATTCGCTCAAGTCGCTCGATCATAGGCATACCCGCAGGGGTCTGTATCGAACCGTAGCCCAAGGTTTTAAACTTGGTTCCCGAATATTCTACCACTCCCCAACCGACTATTGCGTAGCCGGGGTCAATTCCAAGAATTATCATAATTTTTCAACTCCGAATTTAAGAGATGCGAGCCGTTTTTCTTTCGAAAAAAGTCACCTAAAAATGACAGTTTTCTGATTATGGCAATAACATCCCATTATCATATTCATATTATTATATCACAATATTACGTCGGTGTCAAATACAATTTTTGATTTTTTATGAACCCAAGGAAAATTTTAATAAAACAGTTTACAATCAAGGATAATTATGTTATAATAGAAAATGTATTATTATGTAAGGTTGGTTATTGTATGCAGATCATTAAATTAGCCGTCGGTAACGTACTTGAACTTAAAAAGCCTCATCCCTGCGGCGAGAAAATGTTCAAGGTTCTGAGAGTCGGAAGCGATGTTCGTATCGTTTGTCAAGGTTGCGGACGGGATATGACTCTTGACCGAATCAAGCTTGAAAAATCAATAAAGAACGTCATAGCTGAGCAATAACATAAAAAAGTCCCCTAACAGAAAGGAATTCTAATGAAAAAGGAAAGCTCAAACGTAAATATGTCTCCGGATCTTTCTCCCGAGATGCGAAACGAGGTAGCGCTTCTTAACAGTAAGCGCAGCTTCAAAAGTCTTTTTGATGAATATTGGTATATAGCGATAGGCGCGATAATTCCCGCGATAATTTTCTTCTTGATATATCTTGCGCGCGGTCTTTATCCCTTCGGTAACGGCACCGTACTCGTTCTTGACCTTAACGGTCAGTACGTTTACTTCTTCGAGGCGCTACGCAACACCGTGCTTGAGGGCGGAAGCCTGCTGTATTCATGGTCAAGAGCGCTGGGCGGTGAATTTTTAGGTATGTATGCCTATTATATCGCAAGTCCTCTCTCTTATCTGATCTGCCTATTTCCCGCTGACAAGACTCAGGAATTTTTGCTTGTCATGTTCCTTATAAAGGCGGCAATATGCGGCGGAACCATGGGATTTTATCTCCACAAGCATTCTGTAAACAAAAACAAGCTCTCGGTAATAACCTTTTCCGTAATGTACGCGCTCTCCGCCTACTGCGTTGTTCAGCAGAACAACACGATGTGGATAGATGCCGTTATGTGGCTCCCTCTCGTGACCTACGGTGTTGAGCAGGTCATTAAATACGGAAAATACAAGGTGTTTGTTATTTTCCTTGCGCTGACACTTGCAAGTAATTTCTATATAGGCTACATGGTCTGTATATACGTGCTGCTCTATTACTTCTTCTACATGATAGCGTATACGGAGAACGGTGTAAACAATCCGCTTTCCGAAAAGCTTCATTTCGGCAAATCCTTTGTCAGAATGGGAGTATTCTCGCTTATCGCGATCGGAATTGCCGCAATGATCGTTTTCGTCGCGTACTATTCCTTGCAGTTTGGCAAAAATGAGTTTACAGACCCCTCGTGGGAGATAAAGATGAAGTTTGACTTCTTCGACCTTCTCTTTAAGCTCTTGCCCTCCTCCTACGACACGGTTCGTATCGACGGACTTCCCTTCGTATATTGCGGTCTGCTTACCGTGATACTGGCACCCCTTTTCTTCTGTTCAAAGAAATTTACCGTCAGAGAAAAGGTCGCAAGCGGAGCATTTCTGATGATCTTCGTGCTGAGCTTCATGATCTCCTCCGTAGACCTTATCTGGCACGGCTTCCAGAAGCCTCAATGGCTCAACGCAAGATATAGCTTCGTTTTCTGCTTCTTCCTCATTTTCCTCGCTTTCCGAGCATTTGACCATATAAAGACCATCAAGGCAAAGAACGTTGCTGTAGTATCAGGCTTTATATTTATGTTCGTGGTAATTCTCCAGAATTTTTCCGAGGAATTTAAGGCGAAGCTGGTCGCTCTTTCTTACGGTCCTAACGAAGAAGACTTTTTGGTCCACCCCTTTGCAACCGTGCTGTTGACAATAGTTTGTCTTATTGCCTACATCTCTATAATCGCCTTTATGGCAAAGGCTAAAAACAAAGACGCGGTAGCGGCGGTATTGCTTTGCGTTGTATGCGGAGAGATGTTCTTCAGCGGTCTTTGCAACATCAACGACCTTGACAAGGACGTTGGATATACCACCTATCAGTCCTATAACGAGTTCAATAATCTGATGCGTCCCGTAACCGAAACGCTGACCGAGAAGTACGATACTTCCTTCTACCGATTTGAAAAGACGTACCACAGGAAGCTGAACGATAACATGGCGCTCTCCATCAGAGGTGTTTCAAACTCGACGTCTACGCTTAACAAGGACACTATCAATTTTCTCCGTGTGCTGGGTTATTATTCTCAATCCCACAAGTCCCAATATAAGGGAGGAACCGTCGTCACCGACTCTCTGCTCGGAATGAAATATATCATTTCCGACAGGGATTACAGTCAGCTCTACGGCGATCCCGTGCTTACGGGCGAGGATTACGCGGCTTATATGGGTATGACGCTTGAGGAGCTTCAGGACGCTACTTTTGCGGATAAATACAACGATTATTCCTCCGACGATATTTTCGTCTATCAGAACAAATACGCGCTTTCTCTCGCCTTTGCCGCATCCGACATGGTGCTTGACGTGAACATGAAGGATCATAACAATCTTATAGCAGAGGACAACAAGGATTACGAAGAAAAATACAATCCCGACGGATACAAGTCTCCCTTTACGAGAGTAAACGCTCTCTTGAGCGCTATTCTGGGTCAAACGGTGGACGTTTTCAAGCCTGCCGAGCAGCTTGGCGTTGAGCTTGACAATGTAACTCACAAGGTCTCCTCACAGCACGACAGGTACGATAAAGTAAACAAGGACAAGGAAGGAAAGATCACCTATACATTCTCTGTTCCCGACGACGGCAGAATGCTTTATCTTTTCCTCCCCGCTTATTACAACCGCGAGGTCGATCTTTCGTCCGAGACAATGAAGATATTCGATTCCACCAGAAGCGACGGAACTATCGACAACTCTAAAACATCGTCTTGCAGCTTCGCAAAGTGTAACGACCGTATAGTCGAGCTTGGATTTTCCACTGCCTCGGAGTACAAGCTGACCGTTACTATCGACAACTCCTACAATCAGTTCTACACCAAAGAAGAACAACCCATTCTCTATTATGTGGACATGGAACTGCTTGAGGAGGTGTTTACCCGTATTCAGCAAAATCAGCTCGTTACCGACAAGAATTATAAAGAGGATGACATCAAGGGCACTCTCAAGACCGACAATGACGATCAGCTTATCATGACGACTATTCCCTACGACGAGGGCTGGAACGTGTATGTTGACGGCAAGAGAGTTGAGACCTTTGAGGTATCGGACGCCCTCGTTGGCTTCAGGATCGATGATGCGGGAGAGCATACTGTCAGATTTCTTTACAGATCAAAGGCGTTTACCGCAGGTATCATTATTTCGGTCGTCTCCCTTGTCTTGTTCGTTCTTATCTTGATATTTGAAAAGAAGCTTAAGAAGCTTATATTCGTTAAAGCCTTTTTCCCAAGCATCAACGCTCACGAACAGGATGATGATAGCAACGCAAAGCTTGACGTTCCTCAAAAAAATAAAAAGAACAAAAATTAAAAGGACTTTATAAATGTTTTATTATATTTCAGGTAGGCTTGCTATGGCTAACCCCTCAACCGCGGTCATTGACGCGGGAGGGGTCGGCTACAAGCTGACTATCAGTGAAAACACCTATAATTCTCTCCCTCCAAGACATACCGTTGACGCTCCCAACGCAAAGCTGTTCACTTACATGGCTGTGCGTGAGGACGGAATCGAACTTTTCGGCTTTGCAAGTGAGACCGAGCTTTCTTCCTTCAAAATGCTGCTCTCGGTTTCTGGCGTTGGCCCTAAGGCGGCGATCTCTATTCTGTCTCTGCTTACACCTGAAGAATTTGCTCTGGCAGTCTGTACAGAGGACAGAAAGACGATCTCCAAGGCAAACGGAATAGGTCCCAAGACGGCGGCTCGTATCATTCTTGAGCTGAAGGACAAGCTTATGAAGGAGACCGACCTTGACGCGACGGCTCAGGCAAGTATTGAGAGCGCTTCTCCCGTCAAGACAAACTCGGGCAAGCTCAGCGAGGCGCAGGACGCGCTTATGGTGCTTGGTTATTCCAGAACCGAGGCGCTTAACGTATTGAAGAATATCGATACGCAGTCGTTGGGACTTGAGGAGATAATCAAAAAGGCTCTTAAGCTCCTTATGAAATAAGACGGAGGTAAATTCAAATGTTTACAAGCGATGAAGAATTCGATTTTGAAAACCGAATAGTTTCAACCTCCTATTCCGCAGAAGACTCCGACACAGACGTCTCACTGCGCCCGAAAACTCTTGACGACTACATAGGTCAGGACAAGGTCAAGGAGAATTTGAAGGTATATATCGACGCGGCAAAGCTCCGCGGCGAATCTCTCGACCACGTTCTTCTCTACGGCCCTCCCGGTCTCGGTAAGACTACCCTTTCGAACATTATAGCGACGGAAATGGGCGTTAATATCCGTATTACATCTGGTCCGGCTATTGAGAAGCAGGGCGACCTTGCGGCGCTGCTTACCAACCTTAACGAGGGCGACGTACTCTTTATCGACGAGATACACCGTCTCTCCCGTCAGGTGGAGGAGATACTCTATCCCGCCATGGAAGATTTTGCCCTTGATATAATCATCGGTAAGGGTCCCTCGGCAAGAAGCATTCGTATCGACCTGCCAAGATTTACTCTCATCGGCGCGACAACGAGAGCAGGTCAGCTTACTACTCCTCTGCGCGACCGCTTTGGCGTTGTATTGAAGCTTGATCTCTACACTCCCGAGCAGCTCTCGACTATCGTCACCAGAAGCGCAAGTATTCTCGGCATTGACATTACCGAGCAGGGTGCTTACGAGATAGCCTCCCGTTCAAGAGGCACTCCACGTATCGCTAACCGACTGCTCAAGCGTGTCCGTGACTTCGCGCAGGTGAAAGGCAAGGATGAGATCGACAACGAGATCGCGCAATTCGCTCTCGATAAGCTTGAAATTGACGAGCTTGGTCTTGATGCCACCGACAAGAGGATGCTTGAAACGATCATAAAATTTTACGACGGAGGTCCCGTCGGTCTTGAAACTCTCGCCGCTACCATCGGTGAGGAGGCGGTCACTCTTGAGGACGTTTACGAACCCTATCTTATGCAGATAGGCTACCTCAGCCGCACTCCTCGCGGTCGTTGCGTCACACGACTTGCTTATGAGCATCTTGGACTCAAGCCCAGTCACGCGGCAATATCAAAGGATAACAAGCAACTTAGCTTCCTTGATGACGGAGAAAGCAACTGACAAAAAACCTTACGGCACTTGATATAAAACAAGTGCCGTAAGGTTTTTTTATTTCTTTCTGCGCGACCATTTTTTGAGAATGGATCTTACCTGCTCGGTCATAGCGGAAAGTTCCTTGTTCGGTTTTCCGCGGGAGGATGTGGCAAGATCGTAGAGTCTGCCGACCTCATTCATCAATTCGTTATAGAAGCGGTCGTTTCTGCTTTCCTTTTCCTGCTGCTTTGTCTTGACCTTGACACCCTCGGTTTCTGTGACAAGCTCGTTAAGCTCAAGATCAAAGGTCGTTCCGCTATAAGGCGCTATTGCTCGGCAACCGAAGGCTTCTTCTATCTTATCTCTCAAATTTTCGCAGGCATCTTCATCACCGTGATTGACGAATACGGTATGCGGCTTTCTTTCAAAGGACTCCATCCAAGCCAAAAGTCCGTTCATATCGGCGTGACCGCTCGTTCCGTGGAGCGCTCTAATCTTTGCCTTTACTGCAACATCCTCACCAAATAAATGAACTGAACGCGCGCCGTCAAGCAAACGTCTGCCAAGGGTGTTTACTGCTTGATATCCGACAAACAAAATGAGATTTTGGGGCTTCCACAGATTATGCTTCAAGTGGTGCCTGATTCTTCCCGCCTCGCACATTCCGCTTGCCGAGATTATGACCTTTGGACGTGTATCTTCATTGATAAGCCTTGAATCGTCGCTCGTGACCGAAAGAGTAAGTCCCTCAAACCAGATTGGATTTATCCCTTGATTTATGAGTGCAAGTGTTTCATCATCAAAGCAAGCCGTGTCACACTGCAAGAACACCTGAGTCGCCTCGACCGCCATGGGACTATCTACATAAACCGGAAAATCGCCGTATTTCTCAAGAAGTCCTCGCTCCTTGATTATTCTGATGGCATAGAGCAGTTCCTGTGTTCTTCCCACGGCGAAGGACGGAATAATGACGTTTCCTTTACGGTCAAAGGTGCTTGAAATATACTCCGCAAGCTCCTTGACGGTGCTTTCGGCATCCTTTGACGTCTCGTGTAATCTGTCACCGTAGGTTGACTCTATCACAAGGTAGTCCGCCTCTCTGACGCTCTGCGGATCCTTTATAAGAGGCTGATTCAGATTGCCGACGTCGCCGCTGAATACTATTTTTTTCTTCGTCTCTCCATCGTCAAGCCATATCTCGATACAAGCCGAGCCAAGCAGATGTCCTATGTCGGTAAATCTAATGGCGACCTGCTCCGATACACGGTATATCTCATCATATTTGCAAGGAATAAACAGCTTAATAGCGCCGATAGCGTCCTCTGTGGTATAAATAGGTTCTACGGGACTGCCGCCGTTGCGAAGCGCTTTTTTGGTTTCCCACGCCGCCTCTGTCTCGTGTATATGAGCAGAATCGCGGAGCATTATATCGCAAAGGCTTGCGCTTACGTCGGTAGAATAGATCTTACCCTTAAAGCCATCCTTATAAAGCTTCGGCAAAAGACCCGAATGGTCAATATGAGCGTGTGTCAGAAATACCGCGTCAACGCTCGACGGAGGTATCGGTATCGGAACGTTTTCAAATTCGTCCTTTCCTTGCTCCATGCCACAGTCAATAAGATAATTTTGTCCGCATATTTCAAGCAGGGTACAGCTTCCCGTGACCTCGTGAGCCGCGCCAATAAACGTAATTCTCATAGTGACCTCCTTATGAATATGTATTTGAAAGAGCTTCTTCCCTCAATTATATTATACCATATTCAAGGCGTACTTTTCAAGTGACATATTGGCAAAAAATATTTATAGCAAAATGTCGAATATATACAACTAAAAATCTAAAAGAGCGAGAACAATGTGCGTTCTCGCTCTTAAATAATATTTTTTAATTCTCAAACTGACTATTCCAAAGCTCGGAGTAAAATCCGCCGTTTTGCAGCAGAGTCTTGTGATCACCCTTTTCAACGATGCGTCCGTTATTCATAACGAGAATAACGTCGGCTTCCTTGATGGTGGAAAGACGGTGAGCGACGACAAAGGAGGTTCTTCCCTTCATCATCTTTGCAAAGGCATCCTGGATCTTCATTTCGGTTCGGGTGTCGATGGAGGAGGTCGCCTCGTCAAGTATCAGCATGGGCGGCAGACAAAGCAGAACTCTCGCGATACAAAGCAACTGCTTTTGTCCCGCAGAAAGCTCTCCGCCATCCTCTCCGATCACTGTGTCATAGCCCTTGGGGAGCTGACGGATAAAGCTATGGGCGTGCGCTCCCTTTGCCGCCGCGCGTATCTCCTCGTCAGTAGCGTTAGGCTTACCCATGGCGATGTTTTCTCGGATAGTTCCCGCTTTAAGCCAAGTATCCTGCAAAACCATTCCGTATGAGCGGCGAAGCGACGAGCGTGTCAGATCACGGACGTCGTGACCGCTGACCTCGATCTTGCCGCTATCTACGTCGTAGAAACGCATAAGCAGATTGATAACGGTGGTCTTTCCGCAACCCGTAGGACCTACTATCGCAACTCGCTGACCCTTTTCTATTGAAAGATTAAAGTCCTTGATCAATTCCCTATCCTTACTGTATGAAAACTCAACATTTTCAATATTGACCACACCGTCGATCTCGTTTTCGGTGAGGATATGAGAGTTTTCGGCTTCGGGTATCTGAGGCTCGGCATCGATAAGCTCAAAAACCCTTGCGGCGCAGGCGAGGGCGTTCTGAACCTCGGTTATAACACCTGAGATTTCATTAAATGGCTTGGTATACTGATTTGCGTAGTTGAGCAGGCTGGTAAGACTACCGATGGTAAGCGGAAGTCCCGTAACCCAGTCGCCTTGACCCGATATACATATCAGCGCGCCCACCAACGCGACTCCGGCGTATACGAGATTGTTTACAAAGCGTGTGCAAGGATTAGTAAGCGAAGAATAGAACACCGCCTTAAGTGAGCATTTGGCAAGACGGTCGTTTATCTCGTCAAACTGACGGAGAGATTCATCCTCGTGGGAAAAAGCGGCGACTATCTTATGCTCTCCTATCATCTCGTCTATAAGAGAGGTCTGCTCTGCTCTCGTCTCGGACTGCTTTTTGAAAAGATCGTGAGTGCTTTTGGCAATAAACGCCGCAACGAACAAGGAAAGCGGTGTTACCGCGATCACCACGATGGTAATACTTACGTTGATCGTCAGCATTATGGCGAGTGTTCCTACAATAGTCAGAATCCCCGTAAAGAGCTGCGAAAATCCAACCAGCAGACCGTCCGAGAACTGATCTGCGTCAGAGATAACTCTGCTGACCGTATCGCCGACGGGGTGAGAGTCGATATAAGACAGTGGCAACGACTGTATTTTATTAAATGCGTCGCGTCGAAGTCTGCGGACGATACCAAACGTGATACGGTTGTTGCAGACGTTCATAAGCCACTGACAAAGAGCGGTAAGCAGAGATACCACGCCGATCCGTGCCAAAAGCTTATAAATCCCCTCAAAATCGACGTTTTCGATACCGAGAGCCAGATCTATAGCATCACCCACCAAGATCGGGATATAGAGCGTTCCCGCGACGACTGCAAGGGCTAGTACGAGCGAAACGGCGAAAAGAAGCTTATAGGCTTTGAGGTATCCCAGTACCTTTTTTATTGTCCGTCCATAGGTCGCGCCCACGGGCATCTTGGATTTTTTAGCCTTCTTGGGAGTTTTCTTTTTGAAAAGTGCCATTACTGCTCACCTCCCTTGAACTGCGAATCGTATATCTCCTTGTAGACCGCGCAGGAGGACAAAAGCTCATCATGAGTGCCAAGTCCAACGACCGCGCCGTCGTCAAGAACGATTATCTTGTCTGCGTGGCTTATAGACGACGTGCGTTGGGAAACAATAAATACGGTCACGTCACCGTCAAGCTCATTTATAGCATGGCGCAGACGGGCTTCGGTAGCAAAATCAAGCGCCGACGTGCTGTCGTCTAAAATAAGAATGGGAGCGCCCTTTACAAGCGCGCGTGCAATAGTAAGTCTTTGTCTCTGCCCTCCCGAAAAATTGCGTCCGAACTGCTCAACAGGAGCGTCAAGTCCGCCGTCCTTTTCCGCAACGAAATCAGAAGCCTGCGCCGCTTTAAGAGCGCGGTCAAGCTCCTCCTCGGTGGCGTTTTCGTTGCCCCACAACAGGTTGGAGCGTATAGTACCCTTGAAAAGCACCGGCCTCTGTGGAACGACGGCGATCTTCTCGCGAAGCTCGTCGAGCTGATATTCCTTTACGTTCTTTCCGAAAACTCTGACCTCGCCCGAGACCGCGTCGTAAAACCTCGGTATCATATTTACAAGAGAGGTCTTGCCCGAACCGGTTGAGCCGATAATGCCCACGGTCTCGCCGCGGTGAACCGAGAAATCAACTCCAACAAGAGTCGCTTCTCCCTCGCCGCTATAATTCAAGGTGACGTTCTTAAACTCAACCGCAGGGGCGTTTTCGTCAGTGCTTTCAGAAGCGCTTTTAACGGTATCCATACCTGCGGGAGTGTCGAGAATCGACTGAATACGCTTTGCGCATGCGATCGATTTCGTCATAAGCACGATCGTATTCGCAAGCTTTACAAGCTCAACGAGGATCTGCGACATATAATTATACATAGCGAAAAGATCGCCCTGAGTCATATTGCCCGAATCGATCTCAAGAGCCGAAAAATAGACCACCGCGATAACGCCTATATTTACTATAATGTAGGTCATAGGATTCATAAGGGCGGTCAACATTCCTACGCGGCGCTGAGCCTTGGTGTGATCGTGATTTGCCTCTTTAAATTCCTCAATCTCGCTCTGCTCCTTGCTGAACGCGCGGATAACTCTGACGCCGCTGAGATTTTCTCTCGTCTTGCCGGTTACCTTGTCAAGCTTGCCCTGAACACGTCTGAAAAGAGGCGCGCCCGCAAGAATAATGGTAAACACGACCGCCGCAAGCACGGGAATTATTATGGCAAAAATAGGCGCGACGGTATTATTTTTGTCTATGATGAACGCCATGATCATAGCGCCGAAAACGATTATGGGAGAACGCAGGAAAAGTCGGAGAAACATATTCACGCCCGACTGAACCTGATTTATGTCGCTTGTCATTCGCGTTATCATCGAGGATTTTCCAAGCTTGTCCGCGTTGGAATAGGAAAACCTTTGAAGATGCGCGAAAAGAGTGTGGCGAAGTCCCGTTGACGTTCCCACCGCCGCTCTCGCGGCAAAATACTGCGCCACGATAGAACAGGTAAGACCGATGATTCCAAGCGCCACAAGCACAAGGCATCCGCGTATTATGTAGCCCGTGTCGCCGTTTTTTATGCCTACGTCCATTATCATCTTGACCACGATAGGCACAAGAAGATCGAAGCAGGCTTCAAGCAGCTTAAATAGCGGCGCCATGAAGCATTCAAGCTTGTATTTTTTCAGATATTTCAAGACCGTTCTCATAATTGCTCCTTGCATTTTACATCCTTTTCATTATATCACTTTTATTTGATTTTTGCAAGTGGTTTGCCAAAAGATTGCACTTAATTAAAAAAACAGTAAATCTTCACGAAAAAAACACATAATTATAAAATAATTCAAACGTCGCTTAACAATCAGTTTACAAAATCGTGATAAAATTTTAAATGGAAATTTATTTTGATATATTATGGAGGAAAAATCCTTGCTCAAGCTAAAAAGTATTACAAAGGATTACGTAACCGGCCCATCGGTCGTAAGTGCGCTTAAAGGCATTGACCTTGAATTCCGCGAAAGCGAGTTCGTTGCAATTCTCGGTCCTTCGGGCTGCGGTAAAACCACGATGCTAAACATCATCGGAGGTCTTGACAGATATACGAAGGGTGACTTGATCATAAACGGCAAGTCGACTAAAACCTTTAAGGACCGTGACTGGGATACTTACAGAAACCACTCTATCGGATTTGTTTTCCAGAGCTATAATCTGATCCCTCACCAGACCGTCCTCGCCAACGTTGAGCTGGCGCTTACTCTTTCGGGCGTTTCCAAGGCAGAAAGAAGACAAAGAGCCGCTGACGCTCTCGCAAAGGTAGGTCTTGGTGATCAGCTTAACAAAAAGCCCTCCCAAATGTCGGGAGGACAGATGCAGCGAGTTGCTATTGCGCGCGCCCTCGTCAACGACCCCGATATTCTCCTTGCCGACGAGCCTACGGGCGCTCTTGATACAACTACAAGCGTCCAGATCATGGAGATACTCAAGGAGATCTCCCGTGATAAGCTCATTATTATGGTAACTCACAACCCCGAGCTTGCCGACACCTACGCGACAAGGATAGTAAAGGTTGTGGACGGTCTCGTTACCGACGACTCCGACCCCTATACCGCAACCGAGGAGGAGATTGCAAAGGCGATCGAGGCAAGAAAGGTAGTCGAGGCGAAGAAAACCAAGAACAAAAAGAAGACCTCTATGTCATTCTTCACCGCTCTCTCCCTCTCACTGAACAACCTTGCTACCAAAAAAGGTCGTACGGCTATGACCAGCTTTGCAGGTAGTATAGGTATAATCGGTATAGCTCTTATTCTCGCTCTTTCAAGCGGAATCAATCTATTTATCACACAGGTTCAGGAGGACACGCTTTCTACCTATCCTCTTTCAATTCAGAAAGAAACGCAGGATATGTCTGCCTTGCTTTCGGCTATGACCAGCGTTTCCGACGGGCAGGATTACAGAGATTCAAATAAGATCCACGTTGACAATTCTATGGGAACTATGCTCTCGGCAATGACCTCTACCGTCAGCAACAACCTTGAGGCATTCAAGGTATATATTGACGCAAATTACGACGATATTAAGGATTACGTCAGCGACGTTCAATACACATACGACTACGATCTTCAGATCTACAACATCGTTACCGCAACCGATGAGGACGGCAATGAGATCACCGAAGCAAGAAAAGTCGGTATGGAGACTATCTTCCAGCATATGGGCGACGCGTTCTCGGGCATGAGTGAGCTTATGGAAATGGGTGGCAGCGCGGGAATTGACGTTTTCTCCGAAATGATAGACAATCAAGATCTGCTTGATCAGCAGTATGAGATCGTTGCGGGAGACTGGCCCAAGGAAGCAAACGAGGTCATCCTCGTAGTTAACTCCAACAATCAGCTCAGCCGTATGACCCTTTATATGCTCGGTATTCTCGATCCCGATAATATCGAGGACGAGATGGCGGACGTATTGGGTGGAAATATGCTCGGCGCAGGCTCATCGTCCAATCCTACCGAAACTGAATCGTCATCCGATGCAGAAAGCGAAACAGAGTCGTCAGAGGATAAATACACCGACGGTCCCTACGAGTACGATTACTTTATCGGAATGAAGTTTATGCTTCTAACCAATTCGGATTTCTATGTTAAGAATACCGACGGCAAGACATACACATACGAAGGTGTGGAATATCCCGTTTGGACTGACGTCAGAGATGATAAGTTCCATTACGGCGAGGAAGAGCTTACTAAATTCATCAGCAAAAACGGAACCGAGCTGAAGATCTCGGGAATTATCCGTCCCAAGGCAGGCGCGACCGCAACGTCTATTTCGGGCGCCATCGGATATACCAATAAGCTTACCGAGCTGGTGCTTTCCGAGACCGAAAAGAGTGAGGTCATCAAACAGCAGAAGAAGACCTCGGGAGATGGCGGCGAGGGCGGATATAACGTTCTTACGGGTCTTCCCTTTACCAAGACCACCTATACTCCCGAAACTATCCACGAGCTTATCGACAAGATCGATGCGGCAACTATGGAAATGTTTTACGCGTATATGACCGAGCAGATACTGAACAATCCCGAATTCTCCGACAGAATACAGGTAACCGACACCCAATCCTTCCTCGGAATGTATATGCTTCTTCCCGAGGATAAGCAAGCTGAGATATTCAGCGCAGTTCTGAACGCCGCAAGGGCAAATCCCGCAAACGAAATGGGACTGCAGACTCTTTGCGGTATGCTTTCGCAAACCACCGGCGGCATTACCATTACTCCCGACAACTTCGTAAAGCTGCTTCCCGTTCTCGATACTCAAAAGCAGGTCATGGGCGCACTTATGGGTATTCCCAAGAGCGAGCAGATGCCAATTGAGATGCCCGGTCTTATCCAGATGGCAGGCGAGGAGGCTATGAAGATAATTTATAATGAATTGACCGCAGGCGTCAAGACTATGAAAGTCAACAAGGAGATATTTCTCACTCTGCTCTCTACTCTCTCTGCGGAGGACGAGGCATTTATCCAGCTTGAAAGAACTCTTTACAGTATGGCTCCTCAGATAGACGAGACATACGAAAGCATCCTCAAAAAGCTTGACAATCAGGAGGAGGCGGCTCCCGCGTCGATCAACTTCTACGCCAAGGATTTTGAATCCAAGGACAAGATTGAGGAGTTTATAGGTAAATACAACGAGAGCGTTGAAAATGAAGAAGACGAGCTAAAGTACAGTGACCTTGTGGGTACGATGATGTCCTCTGTTACCACGATTGTCAACGTTATCTCTTATGTTCTGATTGCTTTCGTTGCTATCTCCCTCGTGGTATCATCTATTATGATCGGTATCATCACTAACATTTCGGTTCTTGAGAGAACCAAGGAGATCGGTATTCTCCGAGCGATCGGAGCATCTAAGAAGGACGTTTCGAGAGTATTCAACGCCGAGACTGTCATTATCGGATTCTGCGCGGGTCTGCTCGGAGTTCTCGTTACCGCACTGCTCTGTATTCCCACCAGCTTAATTCTCCGCGAGGTCACAGGATTCAGCAATATAACGGCCTACGTACCACCCGTTGCCGGAATCATCCTCGTTGTTATAAGCGTACTTCTTACGATGATCGCAGGTATCATTCCCGCAAGAGCGGCGGCAAAGAAGGATCCCGTTATAGCGCTTCGAAGCGAATAATTTACCGTTTAATAAAACAAAAGAACCTCTACTCATGTAGGGGTTCTTTCCGTATATTCTTCAATTAATCGACTATATCGTTTTCATCGGCGATCTCAAAATCCTCTTTAGACGCGCCGCAGAGAGGACATACCCAATCCTCGGATATTTCATCAAATTCGGTTCCCGGCTCAACACCGTTATCTGTATCGCCAAGCGCGGGACGGTATACATAACCGCACAACTCACAAACGTAATTATTCATCAGCTATTTCTCCTTGTGAAAAATTATTTGATCTTCTTGATCAAAACAACTATTATATAATATTACATCCGAGACATATTGTCAATATCTCATATATAACAAACTTTTCCATTGTTTCAGTTCGATATTTATAAAAACTGTATATCATATAAATTTGTCCGCAACTTTGTTCATACAATATGCTCTTAATAGTATTTATATGTTCAAAAGCCCGTTTTGCCAAGGTCATAAACAAAATTTTATAATCATATCATATTACAGTGTACAAGCAAAACAAACCTTTGGAGGTCACGGGCATAATGGCTTCAAAAACAAGAATATTTTTCCTTAACGCTCTCTCGCTTACCGCAACCGCGCTCTTTATGCGAGGTGTTGGAATGCTTTTTAACGTAATAGTCTCAAACAAAGCAGGCAGCGAGGCGATGGGACTGTATTCTATACTCGGCAGCGTATACGGATTGGCAATAACTCTTGCGACTGCTGGAATCAATCTCGGAACCACGAGAATAGTATCCGACGCTCTGGGAATGGGAGACGAGGATCTGGCAAAAAAATCGGTAAAAAAGGCTCTGCTTTGTTGCTCGGTTACGGGAATCGGCGCGTCTATACTGTTATTTTTCCTCGCCCCCACTCTCGGCAAGCATCTACTTGGAGACGCAAGAGCCGTCAAGCCCTTACAGATACTCTCAACCACCCTACTTCCGATCGCGATCTGCTCTTGTCTGTCAGGATATTTTACTGCGGTTCGGAGAGTAAAGGTCAACGCCGCCTTTCAAGTAGTCATTCAATTTACTAAAATAGGCGCGACGGTATTCTTCCTCTCCTTTCTTGTTGGCAAGGGTGCAGAGGAGGCGTGTGTTGCCCTTGTTTTGGGCGGCGCGGTAACAGAACTTATCTCGCTTGCGGTAAGCTATATTTTATATAGAATAGACCGAAGAAAGCTTGGGTCAAGCCGAAACATAACCAGCGATAAGGAGCAAAAGATAGTAAGAAAGCTGCTTGGAATAACCATGCCCGTCACTTTTAGCGCGTGCATCAGATCGGCTTTGAGCATGCTTCAACACGTGCTGATACCTAAAGGCTTGCTTTCAAGCGGAAAAAGCTGGGCGGAGGCATTGTCCTCCTACGGCGCTCTGCACGGAATGGCGATGCCTCTGATACTGTTCCCTTCAGCTTTTATCTCCGCATTTGCGGGTCTTCTCATTCCCGAGATTAGCGAATGCTGCGTACAGAGCAACAAATCAAGGCTTGAGCGTGTTTCCTGCCGCGCCTTGACTCTTTCTCTGATATTTTCCATCGGCGTTTCGGGGTTAATGATATTCTTTTCACGCGAGATCGGTATGCTGGTTTATAACAACGCCGAGACGGCGCAGTATATCCGCATCATGGCGCCCCTCATACCCGTAATGTATATCGACGGAACGGTGGACGCTATTCTCAAGGGTTCGGGGCATCAGGTCTACTCAATGAACGTAAATATTGCCGACGCTCTAACGGCTTGTTTGTTTGCCATATTCCTTATACCTAAAATGGGAATTTGGGGATACATTATATCGATATACGCCACCGAGATCATGAATACCGCCTTGAGTCTTGTGAAGATGATAAGCGTTAGCGGAATGAAAATAAAGCTTTTTCATCAGTTAGTAATGCCTATTCTCTGCATAATCGGCGCGACAAACGCTTCAAAACTGTTTTTGAGTATACAGTCACACCAATTTGACCCTATTATCGAGTTGACGCTTCACATTTTACTTACAATTCTGATCTACGTACTGCTTCTGCTTGCAACCAAGACCATTGGCACGGATGAGTGGGAGTTTCTCAACGCTTCACTTATGTCGCAAAAAAGCTATGACAAAAGATTCAGAAGCAAAAACGCATAAACAAACACCCCGTAAGCATTTTAAGCTTACGGGGTGTTTGTAACTATAATTACATTGACATTATATAAACTGAAGTTAAAAGCGCAACTTGTTTACCTATCGTAGTTATTACAGTCTTACTGAGCAGAACGTCTTGCTTCGAAGCACTTGCTGCAGTAAACGGGTCTGTCGCTGGAAGGCTGGAAAGTAAGCTTCGCCTCGCCACCGCACTCGCTACATGTAGCGATGAAGTACTGACGCTCGCCTCTCTCAGCATTCTTTTTCTTGTCGCGGCAAGCCTTGCAGCACTTGGGCTGATTCTTGAAGCCCTTTTCAGCGTAGAAAGCCTGCTCGCCGGCAGTAAATACGAATTCCTCTCCGCAATCTCTACAGGTAAGAGTGATGTCCTCGTATACTACTTCCTCGGCAGCAACCTCTTCTACACCTTCAACTTTTACTTCATTCTCGCACATTGTTTTTTACCTCGCTTTGATGTTTAAGTAGTTCCCGATGCTCCGCTTTTACAGCAACAGAAACAAAAATATATTATAAACCCTCCCTATCGGGAAAATTTATCAAAATTAATTACGGTCGATCAAAAGACCCTTAAGCTTTCTTCTGATACGGTATACAGCATTTGATACGGATTTCGGATCGGTGTTTTCCATAGCTGACGCAATATCTGATACGCTCATTCCCGAAACGTACATCCACCAGACACGGTTTTCGTAATCGGAAAGCTTGCTTCTGATAAGTCTTACAAGATCGGCAGCATTCTCCTCGTCAACGATATTCTGAAGAAAATTCGGAGGATCTCCCGACAAAAGCTCTGCTCGCTCCAAGGGAATTATGGGACGTTTTTTTCTACGCAGGTAAGACCGAACGTAGGAAACAAGACCGTTTTCAATGCATATCTTGGCGTACAAGCCAAACTCAACACCGTCCGCGGAGCAGTCATAGTTACAAACGGCACTGCAAAAGATGATCAATGCCTCCTCTCGAAGATCAACCACGTCCTGCCGTGACATATCGGGCAAAGAATGCTTTGATATCTGACTTTCAATAAGAGGCGCATACTGCGTCTTCAGCTCGGAAAGCGCCTCTTGACTACCCTCGCGCGCTCTTACGACAAGCTCGTTTATCGTCTCTTTACTCGAAGAATTATTACTGCGGTTCATTTGTCCTCTGTATAGATCAAATACTTTTATACCTTATTATTATAACATCAATGCGGATTTTGGTCAATAGCCTTTCACTCGCGATTTTTTTGTGAATTTTGACATATTACGCCGTTATATCGTGAGACTTGCACAAAATCCCAAGCCTTGTTTTGTGCATAAAAATAACTCGAAGTCTTTTTGTTGTGCAACTTGTATGCTTTTTTAAAAAAAGTTTGTTGAAAATTACCTCTTAAAACAACAAACATTATTAACTATTGACAAAGCGATGTATATATGAGTGTATATTTTGTGCAATATGTCAATTGAATATGAAGTTAATATTTCCCGAAAGAAGCGCCATAACACCCTTATAGACCACCTCGGGATGGTCACGGAAATTGTCCTCCATTCTCTGTGCGCGGTTGATGGTATCTACCACCACGGCGTTCTGCATAATGACCGTGTTATTCTCCTTGATAATGCAGATAACGTCGTACCGTCCGTCCTCTCTTTTTTCCACGCGACTGCTGATCTTGATGTTTCTCTTTTTAAAGTCAAGATAACGCAGCGCGCACTCAAGGCTCTTATCAAGCAGCGAGGTAAGTATCTCGCTATGAAGCTCGGTCGCCACTATTCTTCCCTTGTCGGTAACGATATACATAGGATCGCCGATCTCGCTCTTGCACGCCTCCTCCACAAGCTCGCTCTCAAGCATTTCGTGGAAGGATTCCGCAAAGTCGAGGTACATAACGTAATCGTTCTGCATAATTATATCGTTCAAGGTGACGTAATCAAGGGGATAGTTTATATTCTGCATAAGGTAAAGCACAAATATCTTTACGTTTCTTTTATCTCTTATTCTTGCTCCCATTTAAAATCTCCCAAATAAAATTTTGTCACATAATATTTTAACACAGTTTTATATTTTTTTCAAGAGTAAAGGTTGCTTTTTTGAAAAAAATATGTTATAATGTCCTATATTGCTTTTATTATGCGGAATTGGCATAGATTAAGGTGAGTTTACCCCGAAAGGATACGAAAAATGATCAATGTTGCAATACTCGGCTTTGGAGTCGTCGGCTCAGGCGTTGCCGAAGTACTTACTCAAAACAAAAAAATAATCGAAAACAAGCTTTCGAAAGAGGTCAACATAAAATACATTCTCGACCTGCGCGATTTCCCCGGAAATCCCTTTGAAAAGCTTGTAGTTCACGATTTCAATATTATTCTTAATGACCCCGAGGTGTCGGTTGTTGCGGAAATGATGGGAGGCTCACACCCCGCTTACGATTTTTCCAAAGCTTGCCTTGAAGCGGGCAAGAGCGTTGTGACCTCCAACAAGGAAGTGGTTGCAAACTTCGGCGCGGAGCTACTTGAGATCGCAAAGGCTCACGGAGTTGCCTATCTGTTTGAGGCAAGCGTTGGCGGCGGTATTCCGATAATTCGTCCTATGTGCAACGATCTTGCGTCCAACAACATCACCGAGATCAACGGAATCCTCAACGGTACTACAAACTACATCCTCACTAAAATGACCGCAGAGGGTGCAGACTTTGCCGACGTCCTCAAGGACGCTCAGGACAAGGGCTATGCCGAGAGAAACCCCGCGGCTGACGTTGAGGGTCTTGACGCGGCAAGAAAGATAGTAATTCTGGCGGCGCTGGCGTTTGGCAAGGCGGTTTCTCCGAGCGACATACACGTTGAAGGCATCACCGACATCACCACCGAGGACGTTGAGATCGCCAACTCCTTCGGCTACTCCGTAAAGCTTATCGGTCACGCCGAAAAGCTCGGTGACAAGATACTCGCAATGGTCTCTCCCCGTCTTATTCCCTACTCCAATCCTCTGTCGGGAATCAATGACGTTTTCAACGGCATTCTGTTGGGTGCAGACATGGTAGGCGAGGTTATGTTCTACGGTCCCGGAGCGGGAAAGCTTCCCACGGCAAGCGCTGTCTGCGCTGACATCGTTGACGTTATCGCTCACGCAGAAAGCGGAATCAAGCTCCCCACGTTTGAAATAGCAAGCGCTGATGACATCGCTGATTTTGATGAATATGCATGCAAGAGATTCTTCATCTTTGACAAGTGCGAAAGCTGTGAGATCAGCAAGGAAAAGGCTGAAAAGTGCTTTGGCGCTATTGAAAAGTTTGAGGTGCGCGGCAACAGAGTGGCGCTGATCACGTCCGATATGGACGAGCTTAAGGCTCACGAGCTTTCAGACAGATTCGCCAACTGCAAGTCCTACCGACTTCTTTGATATAACGAAATTTTCGAAAGGTCGTATACGTTTTGAACAGATCAAAGCCTAAAAGAAATGGATTTCTTTCCGCGATACTCGGGACTGTCTACGTCGTTCTCGGCGTAGTTGGATACGTCATATTCTCCTCGCTCCTGAACAGACTATTTATAGGCGCAAGATTCGGCGACGAGACGGCATGCGCCATAATGACGCTATCGATCACGGGAATCGTGGTTGCGTTCATTCTGTACGAGGCTATATTTATCACCTGGCAGATAAAGCTGACCAAGGAAGCCTCAAAGGAGGGTGACGTGGGCGGAGGCATGAAAAAGCTTTTGCGGATAGTTTATATCGCCTGCATTTCCCTTTCTCTGCTTTTTGCCGTCATAAGCTCCAACACCTTTACCGAGCTTCGCGAGGATTCGATTTCAAAAGTCTGCTTCGTCACCACAAAGCAATACCGCTGGGATGAGGAAAGGAATGACGTTCTGCGTTATTCATTCTCTTGCGACGAGTCCGGAAACCTTACCTTTAACGTCACTATGAAGGACGGCGAGGTAGTCGAGGTTCTCGGCGGAGTAACTTCGATTTCGGACAGCTTTAGAGAAAAATATAGCGCAGATAAGGTCAGTCTCCTGAAATACGCGGCGGATCTCTCGGAGCAGCTTGACAACAACGAGTTCAACTACATTATTGACAAGAAAATAAACTCAACAACCATAGAAAACGCAAGAAAGAACTACAAGGGAGTCGAAGAAAAGGCGCTTATCTGGGAGCAGATCGAGCGCATCATAGGCTCCGAAGAAATTGAATAGAACATAAAAATCCGATAGGCGAGCCTATCGGATTTTTGTTTTAAACGTATGTTTATTTCCCTTTTATCTTTTTCCAATATTCCTCGGCGGCTTTTTCGTTCTTGTTGTCGCCATAGAAATAATATTTTTTGTTTTTCAGATCGTCGGGAAGATACTGCTGCTCCACGTAGCGGTTGGGGTAATCGTGGGGGTATTTATAGCCTTTGAAAAGCGGACTTTGAAGGTGTATGGGCGGTGTA
>JAZNII010000144.1:0-5731 GCA_045577415.1 Eubacteriales bacterium | reverse complement strand
TTCGTAATTTGGATTGTCCAAAAACATATCCACGTTTGCCTGTTTACCCGTCGAAAGATCGTCGAGGCAACGAACCTTGTATCCCATATTCAAAATGGTCTCACAAAGGTTAGAGCCGATAAAGCCCGCGCCGCCCGTTACCAGAAACTTAGACCCCTCGGGGAATTTTAAGTGCTTATATCCCATTTTATAATCTCCAATAGCAATATCCTGCTTTTTCGTATTCGGTTCGGTTCAAAAGTCCCTTGATATCGAGCAGTACCTTTTGACCGTTTCCAAAGAACTTGTCCACGTCCGCCATAGTGAAATGCGCGAATTCGTTGTGCGCAACTGCTAAAACAACAGCGTCCATATCCTTGATGGTGGCAATATCCACAAACTCTACGCCGTAAAGATGCTTTGCCTCTGCCGCGTCGGCGGTGGGATCTGCGATCGTAGGCTCAATACCATATTCACGAAGCTCTTTCACGATATCAAATATTTTGGTATTTCTTGTATCGGGACAGTTTTCCTTGAATGTAAATCCAAGAATAGCAACCTTGGCACCTTTGACTGCTTTTTCAGCTTTGATGAGATTCTTTACGACATTTTCGGCAACGTATTTGCCCATATCGTCGTTAATTCGGCGGCCTGCAAGGATTACCTGGCTGTGATAACCAAGCTGCTCCGCTTTATAGGTAAGATAATAAGGGTCGACACCGATACAATGACCTCCGACCAAGCCGGGATAGAACTTAAGGAAATTCCACTTCGTTCCCGCCGCCTCCAAGACCGATTTTGTGTCGATACCGATTTTATTAAAGATGATAGAAAGCTCGTTCATAAACGCGATATTGATGTCGCGCTGGCTGTTTTCAATGACCTTTGCCGCCTCTGCAACCTTGATGCAGGAGGCTCTATGTACGCCTGCGTCAACCACAAGCTCATACACCTTTGCAACGACGTCAAGAGTTTCCTCGTCCATACCCGAAACGATCTTGGTGATAGTTTCAAGGCGATGCACCTTGTCACCGGGATTGATACGCTCGGGCGAGTAACCGACCTTAAAATCAATGCCGCACTTTAGTCCCGACTCCTTTTCAAGAATAGGTACACAAACGTCCTCGGTAACACCCGGATAAACGGTGGACTCAAACACTACGACACTGCCTTTAACAAGATTTCTACCCAAAATTCTGCTTGCGCCCTCAACGGGTGTCAGATCGGGGGTGTGGTCGTCGTAAACGGGAGTGGGAACGGCTACGATATGAAACTTTGCCTCACGAAGCTTGGTTTCATCCGCAGTAAACTCGACCGTGCTGTTTTTAATAGCGTCGTTGCCCACCTCATTCGTGGGGTCTATTCCCGATTTATAAAGCTCGATCTTTGCCTTGTTCAAGTCGTAGCCAACGACCTTTACCTTCTTTGCGAAAGCAACGGCGATAGGCATACCAACGTAGCCAAGACCAACAAGTGAAATTTTTTCTTCACCCTTTACTATTTTTTCATAAAGATTTGCGTACATACCTTTATCTCCTATCGTTTATTGTATAGAATTAACTTGCTCTAAATATTTATTAACAACGATTTCTCGGTTGAATTCGTTTTCGATCTTTTTTCTCCCCGCCTTGCCCATTTCGCATTTTTGCTCGTAAGGCAAAGCTACAAACCTTTCGATTGCGTCGGTCATACTGTCTACGTCCTTAGCTTTAAACCCAAATCCCGTCAAGCCCTCGTCAAATGTTTCTCTGCAACCGGGAATATTCGATGCCAATATCGGACGACCGGAGGAGGCTGCCTCCAGAAGTACGTTTGCCATTCCCTCGTGATAGGATGGCAACACGATTGCGTACGCATCCTTCAAATAGGGTCTTACGTCCTTGTGGAAACCTACACATTCAACGTTTGGTAATTCTATAAAGGGGTTTTCCGCTCCGTATTCAACGTCACCTACGACTGTGAATTTCAACTCCTTGTTATCCGAGAGGCGCTTAGCCGCTTCGGCTAATTCAAACACACCTTTGTCTTTGATGATTCTCCCAACGAACACGACGTTGGTTGGTTTCTCTTCGGGATAATCAAGAAAGGAAAATTTCTCTACGTTGACTCCCGAGCCGGGCAACAATTCACTTGCTCCAGAAACGACGTTTTTCTCGCGGAAAAACTTTTCGTTGGCTTCATTTTGGAAGAAAACGCATTTTGCCTTTTTCAAGCCGTTTTTGTATAGCCACAGCGTCAGCTTCTGCATAATTCCGCCGTCGCCCACAACGCCAAGTCCCGTGACATTGGCAACGTACGGAATCTTTAACGATCCGCACGCCATACCTCCGTAGACGTTCGGCTTTATAGTAAAGCTCAGTACGATATCGGGCTGGATCTCCTTGAGCAGTTTCTTGTAGTTGCTCAAAAGCTTCAGGTCTTCAAAAGGATTCTTTCCGTGTCTTGATACCTCGGTTTCAAAAACTCTCGCTCCCAACGCTTCTATCTCGGAAATTCTATCGCTCCTCGGTACACTGACAACCACTTCGTGCCCTTTTTGCACCAACGCCGTCACAAGCTCGCAACGGAATTGCAGGATAGTCGTTACGTCATTGGCTAAAATCAATACTTTCTTCATTTCACCAATTCTCTTTTACTCTTTCTATAATCGTTTTCGCGTCGATGTGATATTGTTTTCTTAAATATTTCTGACTTCCCACGATGGAGGAGTATCTGTCGTCCAGAGCAACACGGACAAGCTTGGCGCGTTCTCCGTCGGCTTCTGCCAGAACCTCGGCAACGGCAGAACCAAACCCACCGCTCAGGTTGTGTTCCTCTACGGTAACGATCGCCTTATGTTTTTTAGCACAATCCAAAATCACTTCCCTGTCAATAGGCTTGATCGTTGGGAAAGTGTACACGGTCGGTACGAAACCCTGTGACTTAATCTCCTCGCACGCCTCATAAACCTCGTCAAAAATAGCACCCATGGAGAAAACGGCAACGTTCTCACCTTCCTGTATTTTGATCGCCTTGCCAATCGTAAAGCTATCCAACTTTTCGTGAATACGTTTCTCACCGCCTCTGCCAAGACGCAGATAGCAGGTGCCGGGCTGTTCGTAGATCGCTCTCGTCGCACATTCTGCCTCAACAAGATCTCCGGGAGCTAACACTGTTACTGCGGGCAGGGCGCGCATCATAGCTATGTCCTCGGTAGCGTGGTGGCTCATACCCAGCGAGCCGTAAACAAATCCACCGCCTACGCAAACGACCTTTACGTTCGCGTTATGGTACGCGCAATCGTTTCTTATCTGCTCGATACAGCGAAGCGTGGGAAAATTTCCTATCGAATATGTATAAACTATTTTGCCCTGCATAGCGAGACCCGCCGCGATAGAGGTCATATTCTGCTCGGCAATACCTGCGTTGATGATCTGATCGGGCAGCTCGTTCCAAAATGGCTTCAACACACCAAATCCAAGGTCGCCCGTAACTATATAGACGTTTTTGTCTTTTTTTGCAATTTCAAGCAAGGTTTTTACGAAAGTATCTCTCATTTCTTTTCCTCCTCGTAAGGATCAACAACACCTTCGGGCATCGCAGCATGCAATTCTCTCAAAGCACCATCATATTCTTCGCCGTCGTGCGGGAAACGGTAGTGCCACAAAATATCAAACTCCATAAAGGAAATGCCCTTGCCCTTCACCGTGTTCGCGATGATTACGGTAGGCTTGTCCTCGCTCTCCTTTGCCTTGGCAAAAGCCGCGCGAAGCTCATCGTGGTTATGTCCGTCTATGTCAAGAACGTTCCAGCCGAACGCCTTCCATTTGTCAGCAAAGGGGGCAAGAGACAGTGTGTTTTCGCAAAAATCCAGACTTTGCATCTTGTTATGGTCTACTACTACCACGAACTGATTGAGTTTAAAATGATTGGCGAAAAGCGCCATTTCCCAGATAGAACCCTCGTCACATTCTCCGTCGCCTACTATTGCGTAGGTGTAATATGGCTTCTTGTTGAGCTTGGCATTGAGTGCCATTCCTGCCGCAATGCAAGCGCCGTGACCAAGCGAGCCTGTTGAGACCTCTACGCCGGGAATACCCTTGTGTGAAACGTGACCCGAAAGACGGCTTCCGTCCGCATAGTGCGTTTTCAGCTCTTCTCTGTCAAAAAAGCCCTTTTCAGCCAAGGCGGCATATATAGCCGCGCCAGCATGACCCTTACTTAAAACTATTCTGTCACGGTTTTCGTCATTAAGATTTTCGGGCGAAAAATTCGCAACGTCGTTATAAAGCACAGCTACTATGTCGGCAACCGACAAGATAGCTCCTATATGGCTGCCGTGAGAAATATGCGTCATCTCAACTCCGTGACGTTTTATAAGCCAAGCTAACTGTTCGCTTTTCATATATTACTCCTTTGAAACCTTTTCTAATCTATCGATTTGTTCCTGTGTCAGCGTCCAATTCAACGCCTCCGCGTTCTGCAATATCTGTTTGGAGGATTTTGCGCCTACTATCACAACCGAGTCCTCCAAGTAATCCAATATCCAACGGATGGCTACCGAGGAGACCGATTTATTTTGCTCTGCGGCAATTTCCTTTAAGACCTCCACGATCTCAAGGTTCTTTAAAAGCTTTTCACCGTGGAAATTCACATAGATCTCACGGGAACGGCGATCATTTGACTCAAAGGTGCAATTTTTGTCATATTTGCCGCTTAAAATTCCTTGTCCGAGGCTACCCCAGGTAAAGGGTGTCATTGAAAACTCGTCGCGGAAACGAAACATATCTTTTTCGTTCTTTCTGCAAGCCAGACTATACTCATTCTGGAATGAGACGAATGGGTTGCTGTCCCCAAACGCTTTTAATTCGGCAATATCCTGCTCGTGGATATTTGACAATCCGAAATAACGTATTTTACCCTGCTGACGCAAAAGCTCGAGCGTTTCGACAACCTCCTCAAGGGGAGTAACTCCATCTCGGTAATGCACCTGATAAAGGTCGATATAATCGCGGTTTAATCTTTTCAAGCTACCCTCAACCGCTTTGAATATGTATTCGCGGGAATTATCGTAAGTGGTTTTACCGTTCTCAACGCGGACACCGAATTTAGTGGTGATAACTACGTTTTTGCTATCCGCACCAAGTGCCTCTGCAAGAGTTCTTTCGCTCTCGCCAAGACCGTAGGTGTCGGCAGTGTCGAAAAAGTTGATTCCGTTATCCACCGCAGTCTTTACGGCGTTGATGAGATCGTTTCTCTGCACGTCGCCCCAGCCGTATCCGCCAAGAGGACATCCGCCCATACAAAGCGCGGAGACCGCGAGATCTGTTTTTTTAATCGTTACTTTCTGCATTTTTATTGTTTCCTTTAACCTTATCAGTCAATAGTGATATGCCCTTTTTGATGAAATATTCGACATAATATATAGCACATGCCGCCGCCAGGATCGCTGCCGTGGTAACGAGAAAGTTCACGGGGAACGGCAAGCCCTCCAATCTGCGAATTATCACAAACTGCACGAGATAAATGTGCAGAGTCATTTTTGCTAAAAATCCTACGGATTTATTGATCCATACGGGGAGCTTTTTCAGTTGATTTTCAAATCCCATAAACACGGCAAACATAAAGTACAGTACCGCCAAAATGCTGAACTGATTCAATATCTGCCAGAACGAGATAGACGGGATCTTTGAAAAAGCAATTTTCGATCCGAAATAGACTACCAAGCTAACCAATAGCAACAAGCATTGATTGATTGATTGATTGATTGATT
>JAZNII010000143.1:0-4863 GCA_045577415.1 Eubacteriales bacterium | reverse complement strand
GTCCAACTCGGTTTGCTTCGCGGTCGACGGTCAGGCGATCGGCGTTGGAGCAGGTCAGCAGTCGAGAGTTCACTGTACACGTCTTGCGGGCGGCAAGGCAGACACCTGGTTCCTCCGTCAGAGTGACAAGGTGCTGAATCTTCCCTTCAAGTCCACCCTCGGCCGACCCGACAGAGACAACGTTATCGACGGATATATCAACCAGAACGAAGAGGACGTTTGCGCTGACGGAAACTGGCAGAAGTACTTTACCGAGCAGCCCGCTCCCTTCACCAAGGAAGAGCAGAGAGCTTATCTCGACACTATCGACGGCGTTGCCCTCGGTTCCGACGCTTTCTTCCCCTTCAGCGACAATATTGAGAGAGCGAAGAAGTCGGGCGTTAAGTACATAGCAGAACCCGGCGGATCTATCCGCGACGACGTAGTAATCGAGTGCTGTGATAAGTACGGAATGGCTATGTGCTTTACGGGTATGCGTTTATTCCACCATTGATTTAACTCGTTGAAAACTAACTTAAACTGAACAAAATTTAAAAATAGAATTATATCGGTTGGGTTCTATACTGTTGCAACACGAGAGCGAATAGCAGGCTGAAATTTTGTGTGCAAAATTTCAGCGTCACCTCACCTTTGTTAGAACCCAAATATTAAAAGTTTTTGCGGAGCTTTTTCCTAAAAAGCGACTCGCCGAAGGCTTGATCCAATCATCATCTAACTATTGGAGAACATAATGAAAATAATGGTAGTAGGCGGTGGCGGCAGAGAACACGCCATCATAAAGAAGATAAAAGAGAATAAGAGCGTAGAAGAGATCTTTGCGCTCCCCGGAAACGGTGGTATGGCGGCTGACGCCACTCTTGTTGACATTGGTGCTAAGGACATCGAAAAGATCGTCGAATTTGCGGTAGCGAATGGCATCGATTACGCCGTTGTCGCTCCCGACGACCCGCTGGTGCTTGGTTGCGTTGATGCTCTTGAAGCAAAGGGAATTCCTTGCTTCGGTCCTCGCGCGAATGCGGCTATAATCGAGGGAAGTAAAGTCTTTTCCAAGAATCTTATGAAGAAATACGGCATCCCCACGGCGGCTTACGAGGTCTTTGACGATATGGAAGCAGCGCTCACCTATTTGGAGACCGCGCCCATTCCTACGGTCATCAAGGCTGACGGCTTGGCGCTTGGCAAGGGAGTTATAATCGCTCAGACTCTTGACGAGGCAAAGGCTGCTGTCATCTCCATGATGCAGGACAAGCAGTTCGGCTCAAGCGGTGACCACATCGTTATCGAGGAATTTTTGACAGGCCCCGAGGTGTCCGTCCTTGCCTTCACCGACGGAAAGGTAGTTAAACCTATGATCTCGTCGATGGACCACAAGAGAGCGGGCGACAACGACACCGGACTTAACACCGGCGGTATGGGTACGGTTGCTCCCAACCCCTATTACACCTGCGATATTGCCGACGAGTGTATGGAGACTATATTTAAGCCTACTATCGCAGCTATGAACGCCGAGGGCAGAACATTTAAGGGTTGTCTCTATTTCGGACTTATGCTGACCCCTAACGGTCCCAAGGTCATTGAGTACAACTGCCGTTTCGGTGACCCCGAGACCCAGGTAGTGCTTCCTTTGCTTGAAAGCGACCTGCTCACAGTTATGCAGGCGACCACAAACGGCACGCTTGCTGAGACCGAGGTCAAATTCAGCGACAAAAACGCTTGCTGTGTAATTATGGCGTCGGCAGGCTATCCTCAGTCCTACGAAAAGGGATTTGAGATGACTATTCCCGCAGAAATTGCTCCCGATGTTTACGTCGCGGGCGCGAAGATAGCTGACGAAAAGCTTCTCACAAACGGCGGTCGCGTGCTTGGAGTTACAAGCATTGAAGAAACTCTTGAGGGTGCGATCAAGGCATCTTACGAAAAAGTAGAAAAGATACATTTCGGCAACGCATACTACAGACACGACATCGGTCAGCGCGCGCTGGCAGCTAATAAAGACTAACTTCGAAAGGATTTTAAGTCATGGTTTATAGAATTTTTGTTGAAAAGAAAAAGGAGCTTGCCCACGAGGCGGCAGGCCTTTATTCCGAGCTTAAAAACCTTCTTGGAATAAAGAATCTCGAGAGTGTTCGCGTTCTCAACCGTTACGATGCAGACGATATCACCGCAGAGGTTTTTGAGGCGGCAAAGTCTACCGTTTTCTCCGAGCCTCAGCTTGATATTATCTCCGACACTCTTGTAGCCGACGGATACGTTTTCGCTGTTGAATATCTTCCCGGTCAGTTCGACCAGAGAGCAGATAGCGCGGCTCAGTGCATACAGATAATGTCCTGCGGCAACCGTCCAACAGTCAGAAGCGCAAAGGTCTACGTTCTCGGCGGTGCTTTGACCGAAAACGACATCGCGGAGATCAAAAAGTACGTAATCAACCCCGTTGAGGCAAGAGAAGCAAGCCTTGAAAAGCCCGAGACACTTGCTGTGGAGTACGAAATTCCCACCAGCGTTGCAACTGTGGACGGATTTATCACCATGAGCGACGAGGAGCTTGCTAAAATGGTCAAGGAGCTTGGTCTCGCTATGGACATCGACGACATCAAGTTCTGCCGCGCGTATTTCGCGAGCGAGAAGAGAGATCCCACCATCACCGAGATCAGAATGATCGATACATATTGGTCGGATCACTGCCGTCATACTACATTTTTGACTACTATCGACAGCGTTAAATTCGAGGACGAGCTTCTCGAAAAAACATATAAGGAATATTTGGCTACAAGAGAAAAGCTTGGCAGAACCAAGCCCCAGAACCTTATGGACATCGGTACTCTCGCGGGCAAGTATCTGAAAGCTACGGGTCAGCTTAAAAAGCTTGACGAGAGCGAGGAGATCAACGCTTGTACCGTCAAAATGACCGTTACCGTTGACGGCGTGGACGAGGAATGGCTCCTGCTCTTTAAGAACGAGACCCACAACCACCCCACCGAGATCGAGCCTTTCGGCGGTGCGGCAACCTGTATCGGCGGCGCTATCCGTGACCCTCTGTCGGGACGAAGCTACGTTTACGCGGCTATGCGTGTGACCGGCGCGGCAGACCCCACCGTTCCCGTTAGTGAGACTATTCCCGGTAAGCTTCCCCAGAGAAAGATCGTTCAGACCGCGGCGGCAGGTTATTCCTCCTACGGTAACCAGATCGGTCTTGCAACCGGTATGGTAGACGAGCTTTATCACCCCGGTTATGCGGCAAAGAGAATGGAGATCGGCGCGGTCATCGCGGCGGCTCCCGCGGCAAACGTCAGACGCGAGTGTCCTCTTGACGGTGACGTTGTAATCCTGCTTGGCGGACGTACCGGACGCGACGGTGTCGGCGGTGCGACGGGATCAAGTAAAGCGCACGACTCTCACTCGGTTGAGACCTGCGGAGCTGAGGTTCAGAAGGGTAACGCACCTGAAGAAAGAAAGCTTCAGCGTCTTTTCAGAAACGCAGAGGCTTGCAGAATGATAAAGAGATGTAACGACTTTGGCGCGGGCGGTGTGTCGGTTGCTATCGGTGAGCTTGCAGACGGTCTTGACATCGATCTTAATAAAGTCCCCAAGAAGTACGAGGGACTTGACGGCACAGAGCTTGCTATTTCCGAGTCCCAGGAGAGAATGGCGGTCGTTATTGAGAAAGAAAACGTTGAGAAGTTCATGGCTCTTGCCGAAAGCGAGAACCTTGAGGCTACCGTAGTAGCTCGCGTTACCGAGGAACCCAGACTCCGCGTTCACTGGAACGGCAAGACTATTATTGATATTTCCCGTGAGTTCCTCAACTCCAACGGCGCGGAGAAGCACATCGACGTTGCTCCCGCGGCGGCAGTTTGCAACTATGAAAAGGACGCCGTAACCGATTTTGCAGAGGGCTATAAGGCTCTTGCAGGCGACCTTAATGTCTGCTCCAAGCGCGGACTTTCCGAGAGATTTGACTCCACCATCGGCGCGGGTACTGTCCTTATGCCCTTTGGCGGAAAGCACCAGAAGACGCCTATTCAGGCTATGGTACATAAGGTCTCGGTCGAGCAGAAGCACACCGACACCTGCTCCTATATGTCCTGGGGCTACAACCCCTATATTGCGGAAAAATCGCCCTATCACTCGGCTTATTTGGCAGTTGTTGAGAGCGCGGCAAAGCTTATAGCAACCGGCGCCTCTTATGAGGACGTTTATCTTACCTTCCAGGAATATTTTGAGAAGCCTATGAAGGACGGCGCAAGATGGGGCAAGCCCTTTGCGGCACTTCTCGGCGCGTTCAGAGCGCAGGTCGAGCTTGGTATCGCGGCTATCGGCGGTAAGGACTCTATGAGCGGAAGCTTTGAAAAGCTTGACGTTCCTCCCACCCTCGTTTCCTTTGCGGTTACTACGGGTAAGACCGACGAGGTCATTACCAACGACGCGAAGGCGGCAGGACACAAGGTAGTATTGCTTTCTCCCGAATACGGTGAGGACAATCTTCCCAAGGCTGACTCCCTTATCGCGCTCTTTAATAAGGTTACCGCTCTTATGCGCGCGGGCAAGGTATATTCCGCTTACACTCCCACCTTCGGCGGTGTTGCTGAGGCGATCTACAAAATGTGTATCGGTAACGGCTTCGGCTTTGCTTACGATAAGTCTATGAGCCTTGACGATATATTCGGATACAACTACGGTGCGTTTGTTCTCGAAGTCGCTGACGACGTAGAGGGCAAGATAGTCGGTTACGTTACCGACGACGGCAAGTTTACATACGGTGAAAGCAGCGTTTGCGCTTGCACTCTCGACAAGCTCTATGAGGGCAAGCTTGAGGGCGTATTCCCGACCCTTGAAAAGGACGAAAACAAGACATACGAAAACTTC
>JAZNII010000142.1:0-2706 GCA_045577415.1 Eubacteriales bacterium | reverse complement strand
GTCCATATCGAAGAATGAGAAATAAGGACACTCATTTCCAAGCACGTACTGTGCTGCTGTGGATCCCTTCGCTATTGCCGTGACTACCTGGCTTTCATTGTGGGTATCAAGATATCCAACACGCTGATAGAGACCCGTGGGGTCCATCGATTCTACAGAATAGAACTGGAAATCTCTGCTGAAATCCGTAAAGCTGACGTCTCCAAGTATCTCGTACTTAATCTGATAATAGGTTCTGTTCTCGTCGGTCTGAGGCATTTCCATGTGAGTGTAGGTAACGCTGATATTGCCGTCGTCGGAGATGTTCTGCATTTTTATCTCGGCGTAAGTAGGACCGTGCGAGGTTATGACGTTGTTGTAGTTTTCACTTGCGTTAAAATTGCCTTCTGAATCGGTATACATGAGCCACTTATGATCACCGGCGGTATTATGCTGAGGCTGGTCGCTCCAGTACGGTGCTGACATCGAGCGAAAGTCGGGCAACGTTGAGTAGGTTCTGTTCGCAGCCTTTGAAGAATACATAGGGGTTATACAGGTAGACTCCGTAACACCCGTGGACAAATGATAATAAGGTGTGCGGAACTGTATCCATGAAATCTGCTTCAAAGGATATTTTCCCCAGTTTTGATAAGCATTTACCACGGTATATTCAGCGCTTGATCCCTCCATAACCTCCATCGGGAAGATAGCCTCACCGTAGGCGGTATCGTCAATATTGAAAAGGGTCGGAATCTCCTCACTGAAGTTCTTACCAACCTGTATCGGTACGGGGATCAGCATTTCGTTTGCGTCAAGCAATACAGCGCTTTCAAGACAACCTCCCGTGGTTGCGGTCATCACCCAGATCTTACGATCCTTATCGTCACCGTTTATGGTAAAGTTTACGTTAAAATGCTTGTTAACGGCTGCATGAGCGGGCTCACTAAAGCCGCGGAATCCCTCAATACTAAATTTATAGATGCCGCGGAGAGCGTCGTATCCCACGTAAGAGCCCTCCGAACCTTCGTGAACGACAATATTCTCATCGGGAATGGGATTTCTTTCAAGCTCTGCCTCTGCAATAAAGGCTTCGAGGGTATCACTCGTATCGGTATAAATTCTTTGACCCATGTAGAAGTCGTTTCCGTTAGAGATCTCCATGCCTTCATACGAAGGATTGAGAACGTTACCATCAGGAGCGTTGGTCTGTCTTATGACGTAATAATCGATGCCGTCTATAGTCTCATCAGCCATTTTAAGCTCGCCGCCCGAGCCATCGCAGGGCATAATATAACCGAATACACCGACATCTCTAATGACAAATCCGGCATACTTACCAGCCTCGAAAATGTATTCGCTAACGTCATTCTTGGGGATCTTCACCTCGATACCGAACTCTGTGATATTCTCTACGGTCTTGGTGGTTGCAAACTGAGTAAAGCTATGCATCTTGTCGGTATAAACGAGGAAGTTACGGGAAACCTGAAGTCCCTCGGGCGCAGATCCCATATTAACCTCAACTACCGTCAACTCGCTGACGGTAAAGGTAGAGCCTGCCGAGCCGGAAACGTCAAGACGAAGCTTGGTTACGTCCCCGTAGTAATCGTTACCGTTGGTCATAGGAACCATATAGGTATGCTCAACACCGTCGCCCACAACACCAAAGCTGACACTTTGATTCTGGGTAAATCCGGTTGCGCCGTTTGCCGCATAAAAGAAACTTGCACCGGTAATTCCCTCCGAGGCGGTCATCTTTATGCGGATATATTTATATTTGTCTGCGGAATAAGCTATGCTTTCATAATCATATCCCCACTTCTGATCTGTCGGAGAAGCACCGGTTTCTCCGAAGACTATATAGGGGTCATCAGATGAGGTCAGCGTTCCCGAAACACTTCCTGGAGACGACTTTGTGCCACCTGAGGTAGTGATATTCTTTTTGCTAGAAACCCAAAAGTTCTTCACATCCTCGCTATTGATGGTATAATCGCCAATGAAATTCTGGCCCTCAAATCTCGCATCGTAATAGTAGTATCCGAGACGGTTAAGGTTAGCCGTAGCGGCAACGGAAGAATTTGAGGCATATACCCTCTCGTTATTACCGATCTTAACGAAAGCGTCCATCGTGTTTTTGATGTAGGTTTGTGTGCCATCTTTAGTCGTTAAAGAAGCTACCTGCTTATTGCCTTTCGCATTAAGCTCATAGGTTAGCTTCATCTGCTGATTTTCAACGATGAACTGTTCTCTGTTTTCATCGGCAAAGTATGCCTGAACTCCGTTTGCAAGGGAGTCTGCATACGGGACAATGCTATGATTGTCTGTCTCCGCTAGCTCTGAATTTGCCGCAACATCCTCGGCAACTGTGGGGAGCGTCCCCATGAACACCGAGGGCATTATCATAGCAAATGCCAGAATGATCGTTAAAAGACGGGTAGATTGTTTTTTCATGCGTATACCTCCAAAAGATATTTGTTCGCAAGCTGACCTGCAAGTATTTGAACTTATTGTATTAAATACCCAAAATATTATAACATGATCGTACAGATTTGTCAATAGTAAATACAAGTAATTTTATTGATGATTTTATTGATGATTTTATTGATATTTTATTGATGCAACATTAAAGGCATTTGAAGGACTTATGTATGTACTCGCAAAAATTATTGCTTTCGTTTCTCGCGGAGGCGATACTGCGGAACTCGCTATCCATTACCGCAATATCCATGC
>JAZNII010000141.1:0-2733 GCA_045577415.1 Eubacteriales bacterium | reverse complement strand
GTGACAGGATTCGAACCTGCGGCATCGACGTCCCAAAGAAATCTTCACCGATTTTTTGCTTGATTTACAAGGCTTTTCGGGGCTTTCGTGTCCGAAAACGATGCTTTCGGGTGCTCTTACGGGCACTGTTTCCATGTGGTCCAAAGCCCGTAGATGGTCAAAGATGTGGTCAAGCCCGTTTTGGTGGGATATGGATGCTATCAGGAAATCGAAAATCCGATTCCGCTTAAATTCTTCTTCTGCCGTTATTATACCATACATCAGTGCAATAGTCAAGCGCCTTCTCTCAACACGCAAAATTTGCATCGCAGAAGTCAAAGAAAACGCCCCGTGAAAAAAGCCCGGATTTATTTTCGGAAAAGTGCTGGACTTCCTCTCTCTTCTGTGGTATGTTGTTGTGCTAACAGGAGGTACAACCTATGAAAAGTATGATAAAAGATCTATGGCACGGAAACATCATTCCCGGGGAGGACAGCAGAAACAACTCCAAGGAGATGAAGGAGCTACTCGGATACATGGCAAGGCATCACGAGGACTTGGAAAAGACCTTCACCGACGAGCAGAAGGAGATCTTCGAAAAGTTCCACGACTGCTGGGACGAGTACGTAAGCCTTGCCGAAGCAGCCATCTTCGAATACGCCTTCCGCCTCGGAGCGAGGCTCACAATGGAGGTGCAAAAGGACACATAATAGGCGAATAGAATAACAAGGCATCGGTGAAAAATCCGATGCTTTTTTAATAAAAAACGCGCGTAAATTCATCAAGAATTATTGACGAAACAGCGATTTTATGATATAATATGACATATTAAGAATGAATATGGTGGAAAACGCATGACTCTGTCACAGAAGGTAAGATACATAAGAGCCGAGAGGCTACTAAGCCAACAGGAATTTGCCGATGCGGTGGGCGTTTCCTATTCAACCGTCAGCCGTTGGGAGCGTGAAAATCGCAAGCCGCAGGCGAGAGCCATCGGCAAGCTCATAATTTGGTGCAAGGAAAACGGTATAGATTTATCAGACGTGGAGGAAAACTATGGTGAGGATAAAACATAAGTTTATACATATTTTTTCGTTTTTGCTGCTTTTGTGCTTGATTTTTGCGACGAGTGCGGTGGTCGGTGCGGCGGCAAGCACCCGTGAGGGAGAGCTGATTACGACGAGAAACGAATTTGAAAAAGCCTTGAACGCCGCAAAGGATGGTGACACGCTTCTCGTTGGAGATATCGACTTTAATTTGCAGGGAGAAGGTGCAGTAAACGAAGCAGAGAGAATTACCATCACAAAGAACATAACGATAAAAAACGGCAAGACGGACGGAAAAGCCGTCTTTACGGGTGCAAGCTTTCTCTTGAACGGAACAAATGTTGCAGGCAAGACGTCGGAGTTCCGTTTTGTCGGAATCACCTTTGACGAGGGCTTGAATGCCGATGAGATCACGCATACCGATTGGGAGCTTTCTTATAGTGGCGACGGCTCGTTGATTTCAAGCACGCCGATAAAGTGTCAACGCGCAATTAATTGTATCGGTAATATCAATGCAAATTTCTCCGATTGTGAATTCAAGAATTATATGTCGGTCGAGGGTGGCGCAATCTACGCATGGTATCTCGACGGCGACAATTCGCATTGCGCCTTAAACCTTACGCTTGACGGATGCAGCTTTGAGAGCAATTCGGCGCTCAATTCCGGCGGTGCGATTTATCTCCGAGCAAAGAGTAATATCCAACTCTCTGCCGTTGATTGCACTTTCACGGATAACCGTTCGGGCTTCAACGACCAAGCCACGGGCGGCGGCGCGGTTGCTCTTCACGATTGCAAATCCGAATTTAATAACTGCGAATTCAAGGACAACATCGCTAACCACTTTTACGGCGGCGACCGCTTCTTTGATTTTGGCTACGTTCCCGAAATGGGCGGCAACTTTATTCTCTACGACGATACTCTTGAGGGCGGTGCTATCCTTGCGTGGGATGGCGAGCTTTCTATGAAAAACTGCGTTTTGACGAAAAACTCCGCTTCTTATGGCGGTGCAATCGCTTTGCAAACCATTACCGCTGACATCGAGGACTGCTTGATTACGGAAAACAGCGCAGTCTCCGTGTTGGAAGAAGCGCATAAAAATAAATATCTTGGCGTGGGAAGCTGTAACGGCATCGGCGGTGCAATTTACATTGACGGCGCGAAAGATATTACTATCAGCAATACCGAAATCGCAGACAATTATGCCGACAGCGCCTATGGTGCGATTTACGCAACCTACGTTACATATGATCCCGAATTTTATGAGCAGTTTGAACTTAATTTGCTGTTTTGCTCAATACGTGACAACGCCTGTGGCGTAAAAATTTCCGAAATACAAAATGATAGCGGCTCGTGGTTATATGACACGCACGCCATCCCATATATAAACACCGTGGGTTGCCTTGTGCTTGATGAAATATACGGCGAGGACATACCGAGAAACGAACAGCCCACCGAGGAAAACGGATACAACTTCTTCGGCAGCGCAGCTCCTGCACAGTGGTACAACGAGGAAGGTTATCTCGTACACGCCCCTACGGTTTCCATTGATTTCATCAAGGAGAAACTGGGTGACAGAAACTATTACGGCACGTTTACGGTAGGCGCAAACAACCACGAGGTAACCTTCAAGTTCTTTATGGACGGCGTTTGCAAGGAAACCGTTGTTCTTCCTTCCGGCGTGCATCCTACGCGCCCTGCCTTTGAAAAG
>JAZNII010000140.1:0-31588 GCA_045577415.1 Eubacteriales bacterium | reverse complement strand
TTCCAGAGGATTATGATAAGGAAGAATTTGCAAGGATCAAGGTTGCGGCAGAAAAGATCAAAAAGAGCTGCGACGTATTTATTGCAATAGGTATCGGCGGCTCGTATCTTGGCGCGCGCGCGGTTATTGATTTCCTCAAATCTCCCAACTATAATAACGTAAAGAAGGATACACCCGATATTTATTTTGCGGGCTGTGATATTTCCGCGGCATCTATTGCCGAGCTTGTTGAAATTTGCGAGGGTAAGGATATTTGTATCAACGTAATTTCGAAGTCGGGTACGACCACAGAGCCTGCGGTGGCTTTCAGAGTCTTCCGTGAAATTCTCGAGAAGAAGTACGGCAAGGACGGCGCGCGAGAGAGAATTTTCGTAACCACCGATAAGGCGAGAGGAACGCTCAAGTCCTTCTCGGACGCGGCGGGCTATGAAACGTTCGTGGTACCGAACGACGTAGGCGGCAGATTTTCGGTTCTCACAGCCGTAGGACTTCTTCCTATCGCGGTTGCGGGAATTGATATAGATAAGCTTATGCAGGGTGCTTATGACGCTATGGTCGAATATTCCAACCCTGATATTGACGCAAATGCGGCTTATAAGTACGCGGCAATCAGAAATATCCTTTATCGCAAGGGTAAGGTTACTGAAATTCTTGTTGGTTATGAGTCATATCAGAGAATGATGAATGAGTGGTGGAAGCAGCTTTACGGCGAGAGCGAGGGCAAGGATCTTCGCGGAATTTTCCCCGCGTCGGTCATTTTCTCCACCGACCTTCACTCCCTCGGTCAGTATATTCAGGAGGGCAACAGAAACCTCTTTGAGACGGTAATTTCCGTTGAGAACAACGGCATCGAGTTCAAGATCCCCCACGACCCCAATAATATCGACGGACTCAACTTTCTCTCGGGAGTAGATCTTAATACGGTTAAGAAGACCGCTATGCAGGGAACTCTCCTCGCTCATGTTGACGGCGGAGTACCCAATATTCTTATCGAGGTCTCCGAAAGAAACGAATATTGCCTCGGCTACCTGCTCTATTTCTTCGAGCTTGCCTGCGCTATCTCGGGTTATATGCTTGGCGTCAACCCCTTCAATCAGCCCGGCGTTGAGGCGTACAAGAAGAATATGTTCGCCCTTCTCGGCAAGCCCGGTTATGAGGAATTGAAGGCAGAATTGGAAGAAAAATTAAAATAATTTTAGACAAATTTTCCATTTCTACTTGCAAAAAGTCGTAAACTATGCTATAATTATCTAAAGAATATTAAATTCCAACAGGAAACTTAAAAATACAAAGCCACGTAGCGTGGCAGAAGGAGTACAATATGGTTAAACTTATCATCGGTGTCAAGGGTACAGGCAAGACAAAGGCTCTTATTTCCATGGTAAACGAAGCGGCTGAAAAGACAAACGGTACCGTTGTTTGTATCGAAAAGGGAGTAGGTCTCCGCTTTGATATCAAGCACAGTGTTCGTCTTATCAATACTAACGAGTATCTCGTATTCGACGCAGAGGCTCTCTATGGATTCGTAGCAGGTATTCTTGCAAGCAACCACGACGTTACCGATCTCTTTATAGACGGTGCTCTCAAGATATCTAACAACGACATCGCAGGCTTTGAGGCGTTCCTTAAGGAAATTGATGAGCTTACCGCAAAGCTTGACGTGAACGTTGTTATGACATCCTCTATTCCCACTGAGGACGCAAGCGATCTCGTAAAGAAGTATATCTGATAAATAATTGATATATAACTGTCGCTGTGCCGTGATGTGGCGAAGTATGCCCACGGAAACAGGCGATATAATTCGGGGTGTAAGCAATTTTTGTTTGCACCCCAAAAGTTTTTTACCCCCAAAGGAGGATCTGATCTTGAATACAAAGGTTTTGAAGATACTTGCAAACGATGCTCGTTGCGCTGTCGATGACATAGCTACTATGACGGGGCTTTCCTCGGAGGAAGTCAAAAACGATATAGATGAGCTTGAGGCGGCAGGTATAATCAGAGGATATAAAACGGTCATCGACTGGGAGAAGCTTGACGATGCTTCGGTCAGCGCGCTGATCGAGCTAAAGGTCATTCCGCAGGACGAATACGGCTTTGAAAAGGTCGCGGAGACGGTTATGAAATACAGAGAGGTAGAGACAGTATATCTTATGTCGGGTTCCTACGACCTTACGGTAATAGTCAAGGGCAAGACCTTTCAGGAAGTGGCTATGTTCGTTGCAAAAGAGCTTGCCACCATGCACGGCGTGACAAGCACCGCAACGCATTTCGTGCTTCGCCGCTATAAAGAGCTTGACGTAGAACTCGTTGGCGAGGAGCAGGATGACAGAGGAGCATACTCCTTATGATGGATTACAATAAAATACTGAATCCAACGGTCATTAACGATATAAGACCGTCGGGTATCAGAAGATTTTTTGACATCGCCGCAACCATGGAGGGGGTCATTTCCCTCGGTGTGGGCGAGCCTGATTTCCCTACCCCTTGGCATATCAGACGTGCGGGTATCAAGTCGCTGGAGGGCAGTAAGACCAGATATACGTCCAATTCGGGGCTTATAGAGCTTCGCGAGGAGATATGCAAATACATCTCACGACGTTATGGCGTTGATTATGACCCCAAGAGCGAGGTGCTTGTCACGGTTGGCGGCAGTGAGGGTATAGACGGAGCCATCCGCACACTTGTCGCCCCCGGCGACGAGGTCATCATTCCTCAGCCGAGCTTCGTCTGTTACGAGCCTATCGTCCGTCTCGCGGGCGGTGTCCCCGTTATCGTCGAGCTTAAAGCCGAGAACGAATTTCGCTTGACGGCAAAGGAGTTGCGCGAGGCTATAACAGAAAAAACCAAGCTTTTGGTCTTTCCTTTTCCCAGCAATCCTACGGGGGCGATTATGGAAAGGGAAGATCTTGAAGCGATAGCAGAGGTCTTGCGAGAGACGGATGTTTGCGTACTTTCCGACGAGATATATTCCGAGCTGACCTACGGCGGTAAGCGACACGTGTCTATCGCCTCTATCGATGGAATGAGGGAGAGGACCGTCCTTGTGAACGGATTTTCAAAGTCATATTCGATGACAGGCTGGAGAATGGGCTACGCCTGCGCTCCCGCTCCTATCATCGCGCAGATGACAAAGATCCACCAGTTCGCCATTATGAGCGCGCCTACCACGTCACAGTACGCGGCGGTAGAGGCGCTTCGGAACGGCGACGAGGACGTTGAACGCATGGTCGCAGAGTACGATGTGCGCCGCAGGCTCATAGTCCACGGTTTCAATAAGCTTGGTATGGACTGCTTTGAGCCGAAGGGCGCGTTTTATTGCTTCCCGTCGATCAAAAAGACGGGAATGAGTAGCGAGGAGTTCTGCGAAAAGCTGTTGCTTTCAAAGAAAGTAGCCGTAGTTCCGGGAAGCGCCTTTGGAGACTGCGGAGAGGGCTTTATTAGAGTCTCCTACTGCTATTCCGCCGATCATATCAAGGAAGCTCTTGCGAGAATTGAAGAATTTTTGTCCCAAATCTGAACGAAACGCGAGAGTGTGAATATTTATTCCAAAAATTCAAAAAATATGCAGGCTGTTTTGCCTGCGTTACATTGAGGTCACAAATGAAACTCTCTCCAAAAGACAGGATTTTGAAAAATAAGCTGTACGCCGCCTTTGCGATAGCGGGAATAGTTTTGTACGGACTTTATTGCTTTGTTTTAACACCGATTTACGTTGCTACCGTTAATGATATAGCGTACAACGCTGTTGTTCCGGAAGCCCTTAATTTCGTTGGCAGAATAGTAGAGATACTTGCGATCTCCTGCTTTTGCGCGGCGGTGATATACGGTGTGTACCGATTTGGAGCGTCGAATTTTGTGGGTGGATGCTTAATTTTCTGCGGAATGGCTCTGTATAAATATACCGCAAACGTCGCCGTGGATTGGATAACCGAGCGCAGTATCCCCGTGGATTTCTGGAAGGATCTGCTATTTGCCGTGGGGTATGCCGTTATCGAGATCGCTCCTTACGTTATCGCCTTTTTCATAATAAAGGGAATAATAAAGAATTATCGCGATGAGACGAGCCTGCTCAAGAAAGCGGGCAGAGATAAAAAGCCCTTGCCCTTTGAAGGCTTGTTCGGTTTTTCTAACTGTCTGTTGTCTTCGTCCTTTGTTTGCGCCGTAACGGTTCTCGTTACCAAGCTTGGAGGACAGCTGATACACGATCTTCAGACCATCGTCGCTATCACGAATTATCCTTTAATGATACTTGATTACTCTACCAACGTAATATTCGCGGTGCTGTGTTATTTTGTTATAGTACTCGTAATCTCGGTTTTGGGTGAGTATTTTGAGGGGGACGGCGGAAAGCGTCGCCGTAAAAAATCTGCACGTTGAATTTGAATTGAATATACTTAGCCGTTCTGCCAAGAATATCTTGACGGAACGGTTTTTTGCCTGTGATTATATTTTTTGGCACTTATTGCCGCAAAATGATAAAAAAGCTTATATTATTTAAGAAATCCCTTGACTTTTAATCTGAATATCTGTATAATATATATTAATAATTTATAATGGACTATTGTGCATATTTTTCAAGAGGATATTAACCGAGAAAGGAAATTGAAAATGAAGAACATAAGCAGAAACCTTACTATGCTTTGCGATTTTTACGAGCTTACTATGAGCAACGGTTATTTTAAATGTGGCATTAAGGATAAGACCGTATATTTCGACGTATTTTACAGAGACAATCCCGACGGCGGCGGCTTTGCCGTGGTTGCGGGACTTGAGCAGATAGTCGAGTATGTCAACGATCTTCATTTTGACGAGGACGATATTGCGTATCTGCGCTCAAAGAACATCTTTGACGAGGGATTTCTTGAATATCTCCACGATTTCAAGTTTACGGGCGATATATGGGCTATTCCCGAGGGAACGGTGGTTTTCCCCGGAGAGCCGCTCATGACGGTCAGAGCAAAGGCGATCGAGGCGCAGTTCATCGAGACCTATATTCTCATGATGATAAACCACCAGTCGTTGATCGCGACAAAAGCGGCAAGACTTACGAGAGCAGCAAAGGGCAGGCTTATCAGTGAGTTCGGTTCACGCCGTGCGCAGGGCGCTGACGCGGCGATACTGGGAGCGAGAGCGGCTTATATCGGAGGCGTCGGCGCTACCGCTTGCACCATTACCGACGAGGTATTTGGAGTTCCCGCAACGGGAACTATGGCGCACTCCTGGGTGCAGATGTTCGACACCGAGTACGAGGCGTTCAAGACCTACTGCGAGATATATCCTAATAATGCGACCCTTCTGGTCGATACCTACAACGTTACAGAGTCGGGTATACCCAACGCGATAAGAGTTTTCAACGAGGTACTGAAGCCGCGTGGAATTACCAAGTGCGGTATCCGTATCGATTCGGGAGATATTACCTATCTTACCAAGAAGTGCCGTAAGATGCTTGACGAGGCGGGCTGGACCGAGTGTAAGATAATCGTTTCCAACTCTCTTGACGAGTATATAATCCGTGAGCTTATCCGTCAGGGCGCGGAGGTTGACGGCTTCGGAGTCGGCGAGAGACTTATCACCGCAAAGAGCCATCCCGTATTCGGCGCGGTATATAAGCTTTGCGCCGTCGAGGATGAGGACGGAACGGTACGTCCCAAGATAAAGATCAGTGAGAACGTTGGCAAGATCACAACCCCCCATTTCAAGAAGCTTTACAGACTTCGCGGAAGAGACACGGGTAAGGCGGAGGCCGATCTTATCTGCGTTTACGACGAGATTGTGGACGATACCAAGCCTCTTGAAATATTCGATCCTCTGCACGTCTGGAAAAGAAAGCTTATGGAAAATTTCACTGCAGAGGAGCTTCTCGTTCAGGTGTTCAGGGACGGCAAGCAGGTCTATGAGCTTCCCACCCTCGAGGAGATAAGAGTGCATCATAAGCGCGAGATCGAGGGAATGTGGGAGGAGGTAAAGAGATTTACCAATCCTCATAACTATTACGTCGACCTCTCTGAAAAGCTTTGGGATATTAAGCACAATATGCTCAAGGCGGGAGCAAACTCCAACAAGAAGGGCTGACAAGACGGCATGGCGAACGGCAAATTCCGTTCAGAATTGCAGAAAGGAACTGAAAAATGCTTGAAATAACGGCGTTAACATCTATATCACTTTGGGATAACTTGCTTGGTTTTGTGCAGGACTATATTTTGTTTCCCATCGTCAACATTGAGCTTGTTAATATACTTGACATATTTCTTTTGAGCCAACTGATCTATATGGTCTACAAATTCATCCGCGACAGACACGCGGGCAGAACCATTGTAGGTCTCGGACTTCTTATGGCTCTTTACGTAGTCAGCGACCTTTTGGGAATGGTGGCTATAAATTCTATTCTCCAAAACTTCTATACCGTCGGAATTATCGCTCTGGTGGTGCTTTTTCAACCCGAGCTTCGCGACGTTCTTGAGGAGTTCGGCGCTACTACGTCTATGAACATAAAGAGAATAAGAAACCGGCATACCACCGACGACGAAAAGATTCTCCACATGGTTGATGAGATCAGCGGGGCGGCGTTCGAGCTTTCCTCCAAGGGCGAGGGAGCTTTGATCGTGCTTGAGCGAAAGAGCAGACTTCGCAATCAGATGTCTGAGGGAACCCCTATTGACGCTGTGGTATCACGTCAGCTGCTTTGCAATATCTTCGTCAATAAATCTCCTCTCCACGACGGAGCGGTAATAATCAGAGACGGCAGGATCATGGTGGCGTCCAGTAAATCCAAAACGATCTCCGAGAATAATCCTCAGCTTGAGGGTCTTGGCACCCGTCACAGAGCGGCGTTCAAGATCTGTGAGATCAGCGACGCAGTGGTTATAGTGGTGTCCGAGGAATCGGGAAACATTTCGGTTGCCAACAACAAGCTCTTAAAGAGAGATTATCACGATATAGGCAAGGGTGGAAAGCACAAGTCCAGCGACCTTCGCGACGATCTCTTTAAGCTTTTGACGGGCAAGAATGTTTCCGAAATGCTTCTCAAGCCCGAAAAGGCAATTAAGGCTTCTAAAAAAACCGATAAGTCTGAAGAAAATAACGGAAAGGGAGGTGCTGACTGATCATGAAGCAGTATGATTTCATGAAGGACCCCGACAATAACGGGGCGGATTCCATAACTGTGGAGCATACTCCAAAAAGAAAGCTTGACCTGTTTCCGAGAATAGCTTGTCTTCTTGTGGCTCTCGGAATCTGGATCTACATGGTTAACATGAACGATACGGATGCTACCGAGACCATCACGCTCAGGATCGAGCTGACCGGTGTCGATACACTTGAAAGCGAGGGAATGATGGTATACGGCTTTGACGAAAGAACGGTTACCGTTACCGTCAAGGGAACGAACAGAGATCTCAAGCAGTTTGACGAGTCGGGGTACAAGGCGACCGTCGACGTTATCGGACTAACCGAGGCGAAGGTCAACAATCTGCCTATAACCATAAAGACCCCAGCAAATGCGAGCATTACCGTTGAAAGTCTGACACCGGGCAACGTGCTGGTGATCTCGGATTTCATAGAGACCAAAAGCATCGAGAATATAAAAGTAGCCTTTGGTTCTGTGGGCGACAGATCCTTTACCGGAGAAGCGTCGGTCGCGTCTCTGGATATAAAGGGTCCCCGTGAGATAGTGTCAAAGATAGTCGGCGTTGAGTTTAAGATCGACGGTGATATCAAGGACGGTCAGGAGATAAGCAGCTTTTCCTCTGTGAAATTTTACGACGTTAACAACGAAGAGGTAGACGTCAAAGGCGCGGTCACTGTTATAACAAAGGATATTTCGGTAATCGTTACCGAGGAAACAAGCTCCACCGAGAGCGCGGAGAGTACAGAGGAGACCGAATAATTAACGATGAAAAAAGATATTTTCATTTTTGATTCGATCTCTTTGCCACCAAGCGCTCCCGAAAGCGAAGCGTGTGAGACGGTTCGAAAAAAACTGCGAGGCGCAGGGCTTTCTCTGAACCGACTAAAGCTCGATATATGCAAAAAAAGTGTAGACGCGCGCAAAAAAGACGATATCAAGCTGGTATATTCGGTCGCCTTGTCGGGAGAAACGCTTTCTGAAAAGGAAAGCTCCAAGCTTCAAAGGCTTGGCGCAAGAGCGGTTATACAGGAAAAGCTTGAATTTCAGTACGGCATCGAGAAGATGTCTGCGAGACCTCTCGTGGTAGGCATGGGACCTGCGGGTATGTTTTGCGCTCTTATTCTTGCCGAGCAGGGATACAGACCTATTATAATCGACCGCGGAGATAAGGTCGACGACCGTGTGGCGGCTATGGAGAGGTTTTACACCTCTCATGTGCTTGATACCGAGTCAAACGTTCAGTTCGGCGCGGGTGGCGCGGGTACATTTTCGGACGGGAAGCTTCTGACGAGAATAAACGATCCAAAGTGCGCCTACGTTCTTGAGACACTTGTCCGCTTCGGCGCGCCCGAGGAGATAAAGATAAAAGCAAAACCCCATATAGGCACTGATGTTTTGAGAAAAGTGGTGGATAACATCCTTTCCGAGATCGGGCGGCTTGGCGGCGAGGTCATCTACCGTTGCAGGCTTGACGACCTCCGCGAGAGAGCCGACGGAACGGTGCTTGCCTTAACGTCAAAGGGCGAATTTGTTGTGTCGGCGGTAGTTCTTGCTCTCGGTCACAGCGCCAGAGACACATACAGAACGCTTATAACCAATCAGTTTGATATAATCGCAAAGCCTATTTCGGTGGGTGTGCGTATCGAGCATAAAAGAAGCTTTATTGAAGAAGCCTTGTACGGCAGTTTTGCGGGACACCCAAATCTCGGCGCGGCGGAGTATGCTTTGTCCGACACGAAGGGAGAGAGAGGGGTTTACACCTTCTGTATGTGTCCTGGTGGCGAGGTCATGGCGGCGGCGAGCGAAAGCGGCGGCGTTGTGGTCAACGGTATGAGTCACTACGCGAGAAACGGCGAAAATTCCAATTCCGCAGTGGCGGTGTCGGTCAGAGTGGAGGACATTTCACCCGTGGACGGCAATCTTGCCCTCGGAGCTATTGAATTTCAGAGAAAAATAGAAAAAGCCGCTTATACGGCAGGTGGCGGCGGCTATGCCGTCCCCGTTCAGACCGTAGGAGACTTTTTGAACGGTAAAAGCGGAAGCGAACCCCGAGAGGTCATGCCCACCTACATGAACGGCACAAATTTCAAGACCGCAAGTATGGACGATGTGCTTCCGAGCTTCGTTTGCTCCTCATTGCGATACGGACTTGCGTCTTTTGATAGAAAAATAAAAGGATTTGCCTCGGACGGCGCTCTTTTGTCGGGCGCTGAGACGAGAACCTCCTCGCCCTTGCGTATTTTGCGCGGCGAGAATATGATTGCCCTCGGTAAAAAGAGCATCTACCCCTGCGGCGAGGGCGCAGGATACGCGGGCGGCATTACAAGCGCCGCCGTTGACGGCATCAAGACCGCTATGGCGATCATCGAGCGGTTTATGCCGATTGATTAACAGAAATAAAAGGGAGGGAGACCTGCTCTCAGATCACCCTCCCGAAAAAAGATTAAATCGACAGCAAGCATTAGTTTTGAGAAAAATATTTGGTTATATAAATTTGGAGTAAACAATGGGTTTTAATGAGAAGAAAAAGGTGTGGTCACTTCGGTACACGCCGGGAAACCGTGAAGCGGATGACGTAATTGATGCCATCGCTTATGAAAACGGTATTTCCAAGGTGTCAGCCAAGCTGATCTATAACCGAGGATATTGCACGAAGGCATCGGTGGATGCTTTCCTCGCCCCCGACGCGAGCGGATTGCACGATCCTTACCTGATGATGGATATGGATAAGGCTGTAAGCCGAATTGCTTTGGCTCTTGAGAGAGGCGAGCGGATAACAGTCTACGGAGATTATGACGTTGACGGTGTCACGTCGGTTACCTTGATATATCTTTATCTCAAAAATTTGGGAGCGGATATCGACTATTACATCCCCTCACGAAGCAAGGAGGGCTACGGTCTCTCTCAAATGTCCCTTGATACGATTAAGGCAAAGGGGACTAAGCTGATAATCACCGTTGATACCGGAATTACCGCAAATGCAGAGGTGGAGTATGCAAAATCTCTGGGCATTGAAATGGTTATTACCGACCACCACGAGTGCCATGAGTCGCTTCCTGAGGCTCGCGCGGTAGTCAATCCTCACCGCCCCGACTGCCCCTATCCCTTTAAGGAGCTTGCGGGCGTTGGAGTGGTGTTCAAGCTGGTCTGCGCCTTTGAAGCGATGAGATGCGGAGAGGAAAACCGGAGCGAGAGTATTGGCAGGGTCTTTAGTCGCTACGCCGATCTTGCAGCTATAGGAACCGTTGCAGACGTTATGCCCCTTGTTGACGAGAACAGAGTTATCGTTAAGGCGGGACTTGCGGCGCTTTCGGATACCGAGAGGGCGGGACTTGCGGCACTTATTGAGGCGGCAAGCAATCCTCAAACCGAGATCAAGGCATCGGGTGAGCCGTTGCCCCCAAAAAAGAGAAAGATAAACGCAGGCTTTATAGGCTTTGCGTTAGCACCCAGAATTAACGCGGCGGGCAGAATAAGCACGGCGGAGAAGGCTGTAGAGCTTCTGCTCTCCGAGAACCCCGAGTACGCGGCTGAGATGGCGAGAGATCTGTGCGAAATAAATACGCGCAGACAAAAAGAGGAGAACGCTATCGCCGAGGCTGCATATAAAACTATCGAGGAGACTCACGATTTTGAAAACGATCGTGTTATCGTTCTTGACGATGACGGCTGGCAACAGGGAATTATCGGTATAGTTTCATCGAGAATTACCGAAAAATACGGTCTGCCCTCTATTCTGATCTCCTTTGAGGGCGCGACCCGCGGATACCCAAGCTTTGACGATCTTGGAAAGGGTTCGGGACGAAGCATCAAGGGAATGAATCTTGTGGATGCCCTTGACTATTGCAAGGATCTTCTGGTTCGCTTCGGCGGTCACGAGCTGGCTGCGGGGCTTACGGTCATGCGTTGCAATATCGATGAATTCCGCAAGAGGATCAACGATTACGCAAGAGAAAATCTTACCGAGGATCTGTCTTGCATCAGATACGTAGCTGACTGTGAGCTTGAGGCTGATGAGATTGATATGTCTCTCGCTAACGAGCTTTGCATCATGGAACCCTTCGGAGTAGCAAATCCCGCTCCCGTATTCTTGGTACGAGGACTTCGCGTCAGCAAGATGATCTCGATGGGAGCAGGCAAGCATACCAAGCTTCTTCTTGGTTCGGGAGATCTTAATTTCCAAGCGGTCTGCTTCGGAATGAGCGCCGCGTCTCTTGAAATATTCCCAGGAGAGCTTATTGACCTTATGTGTCAGATCAGCATTAACGAGTTCAGAGGGCAGAGAAGCGTTCAGCTTGTGGTTCAAGACATTAGACTTTCGGAGGATATAGCTGCGTCTTACGGCAACGAGGTCGAAAGATACGCTCAGGTACTGGGCGGCGCAAGCTTTTCTCATGACGAGGATATTCTTCCCTCAAGAGCCGATATTGCGGAGATATACAAAATACTTCGCAAGGAGAACATGAACGGTCATACCGACTTCAGCTACAGAGAATTCCGTTCAAGCATCGCGGAGATATGCCGCAGAGATATGAGCTTTGCAAAGATACGCTTTGCGCTCAACATACTTAACGATATACGCGTATGCCGCGTTGACGAGGACAGAGACGATTACTTCTCGGTCGAGGTCAACAGAAACGCGGCAAAGACAAACATAGAGCTGTCAGAGACCTACCGCCGTCTTTGCGCGCAGTGTGAAAATTGACAGACATCTGATTTTTATGGGACTCCTTTGCAACAGTGAGGGAGACACGGGTTTTTATTTTATGGACACTAACACTAACGTAGCGGTAAATCACGGAGATTTCACCTCAAAAAGGCTTATTGAGCTTTTAAAGATCACAGGAAAGAAATACGACCTAGAAAAGATACAGCAGGCGTACGACTATGCGGCAGAGCTTCATTCGGGTCAATTCCGCGCAAGCGGCGAGCCGTACATCTCGCACCCTCTGGCGGTCGCGGAGATAGTCGCGGGGCTTGAGCTTGACACTGATTCTATCTGCGCAGCTCTCTTGCACGACACGGTGGAGGATTGCTCGGACAAGACCGATCTTAAGGAGATACAAAAGCTTTTCGGCGCTGAAGTAGCGCTGCTTGTTGACGGTCTTACCAAGCTTGTCTCTCTTGAGATAGAGGACAAGGAGGAGCAGCATATAGAGAATCTTCGCAAGATGCTGCTTGCTATGGCGAAGGATGTTCGCGTTATCTTCATCAAGCTATGCGACAGACTTCACAATATGCGTACTCTGGATGCCAAGGCAGAGCATAAGAGACGTCTTACAGCTCTTGAGACTATGCACGTTTACGCTCCCCTCGCTCACCGTCTCGGTATGCAGAAGATCAAGCAGGAGCTTGAAAATCTCGGTCTCCAGCATCTTGACCCCATAGGCTATAACGAGGTCAGAGGCGACATCGAGAGCAAGTACGGCAAGAGTCTGAACCTTATTGAGCAGATAAGGGCGGTGATCTCCGAAAAACTGACCGAAAACGATATTCATTTCTATCTCGAGGGTCGAATCAAGACGGTTTACAGCGTTTACAAGAAGATGTATAACCAGAACAAGAGCTTTGACGAGATATACGATTTCTACGCTCTCAGAGTAATCGTTGAGACCGAGCTTGAATGTTACAGCGTGCTTGGTATCATTCACGAGATGTTTAATTCGATCCCCGGACGCTTCAAGGACTACATCTCCACGCCTAAGCCCAATATGTACCGATCGCTTCACACCACGGTTATCGGACGCGAGGGAATACCCTTTGAGGTTCAGATAAGAACGAGAGAGATGCACCATATCGCGGAATACGGTATCGCGGCGCATTGGAAATACAAGTCGGGCGCTACCTCGAAGGAGGATATGGACAAGAAGCTGGAGTGGATCTCCCGTCTTATCGAGACCGAGGACGGCACACGCGACCCCGAGGAGTTTATGCAGGCGCTGAAGACCGACATCTTCCACGACGAGGTGTTTGCCTTCACTCCTAAGGGAGACATCATTCCTCTGCCTCAGGGCGCTACGGTCATAGATTTTGCTTACGCTATCCACTCTGCGGTAGGTAACAAGATGATCGGCGCGAAGATAAACGGTATGATAGTACCCATCGACCGCACCGTGCAGAATGGCGAGATAGTCGAGGTCATTACATCGTCAAGCACAAAGGGACCCAGCCGCGATTGGCTCAGTATCGTCAAGACCAGCGAGGCGAGAAGTAAGATCAGACAGTGGTTCAAGAAGGAGTCGAGAGCAGAGAATATCGTGCTTGGTCGCTCTATTGTGGACGGAGAATTTAAGAAATATAACGTTAAGTTTACCGATGCGCAAAGACTTGAAATGGTTGCTTCTGCGGCGCAGAGAATAGGTTTTGCCAGCGCAGACGACCTTTATAACGCCATCGGCTACGGTGGATTGCCTCTTAATAAATTCGGAAATAAGCTCCGTGACGAAATAGGCAAGATAACGGTTCAGGAGACCGAGCCTGCTCCCGTTACCGACGAGTCGCTTATTCAGAAGGCTCAAAGACCCAAGCACCTTAAGAGCAACGGAGGTATCGTTGTGGATGGTGAGCATGGCTGCATGGTCAAGTTTGCCAAGTGCTGCAACCCTCTGCCCGGCGACGAGGTCGTCGGATTCGTTACCAAGGGTTACGGTATATCCATTCATAAAAAAGACTGCCCTAACGTGATTGAGGGTATGAAGAATGAGGAAAACAGTCACCGTTGGAAGCAAGCCCACTGGGAGGAGAGCGAGCAGGGAAGTCCCAAGAACGTTTACGAGGCGCTCCTGCAGCTCTTTACCGAGGACAGAGTGGGCATGCTTGCCGACGTTGCCGTGGCGCTTGCGGATATGAAGGTCTCGATCCTTCACGTCAATTCTCAGAAGCGCGCTAACGGCAGAGGCATTATCAGCTTGAAGATAAGCTGCAAGAATATCGAACACTACAATTCTATCGTATCGCGTCTGAAAACTCTCGACGGAGTAGAGAGCGTCGCGCGCGGATTTTCTTGATGAAGTCAACATCTTTGCTTTTTCCAAGATCCTTCGTTGCTCCTCGAAAGCGGCTTGACGTAGGAAAACTACGCCTCCGCCTTGCTTTCTCCGGTGCGCCTTGACTTTTGAAAAAATCAAAGACTTGACTATCGTGTAGCCGCGAAATAAAATTGCAAGGAAATAAATTATGAAAGCAGTATTACAGAGAGTAAAAAACGCGAATGTCAAGGTTGACGGCGAGGTCGTTGGCGAGTGCGGCGAGGGATTGATGATACTTCTCGGCGTGGCTCAGGGAGATAGCGAGGAGGACGCAAGGCTTCTTGCGACGAAAATATGCAATCTTCGAATATTTACCGACGAAAACGACAAGATGAATTTGTCAGTCAAGGATATTGACGGCGAGGCTCTGATCATTTCGCAATTCACGCTGATGGCAAATTACAAAAAAGGCAACCGTCCCGACTATTTAGAGTCTGCTTCCCCCGCGGAGGCGAACAGACTTTACGAATACTTTAAGGAGCTTATGGCTGCGGAGCTTCGTTATGTAGGATGCGGAGTTTTCGGCGCGCACATGGAGGTGTCGCTTGTCAATAACGGACCTGTTACGATCGTTATGGACAGCGAAGTCTTAAAAAAGAAGAAAGTATAATTAAAAGAAGGACAGAAAAATGAGATTAAATATAAGCGGCAACATAAATTCCTATTATGTTCAGACCCTTTGTATGATATTTTTTCCAGGCGAAAGGTTCTCGGATACTGCCGAGACCGATCCCGAGGTAGCTACCCCCGAGCTATCGTTGGCTCTTGAGGAAAACGAGAGCGGCGTGGTTGTAAGGGCAGAGCTTAGTCTTGAAGAAAAATACGCTACCTGCGAGAAGATATATCCTGCCCGTGACGACGTTACATACGACAGACTTAAAAAGATCGCCGTTGGCGATGCGGTCCTGTCGGTCTGCGGAGAGATCATCGGATACAGACCCTCATGGGGAATGCTTGTGGGTGTTCGTCCTTCAAAGGTGGCGACGGAGCTATTCTCCACGGGTATGTCAAAGACGAGAGTGAAAAAGACCTTGGCGAGTGACTATTTCGTCATACCCAAAAAGGCGGCTCTTGCCACCGAGGTAGCGCTGAACGAGGCGGAATTTGTCTCCAAGGCAGACCCCAAGGATTGCAGTATCTATATTTCTATCCCGTTTTGTCCCACGAGATGCGCATATTGCTCCTTTGTATCATATACTTCTAAAAAGCTGCTCTCTACCATTCCCGACTATCTTGTGGCTTTGGGAGCCGAGGTCAAAAAGAATTTTGATCTTATCAAGGAGCTTGGACTTCGTGTCAGAACCATATACATAGGCGGCGGAACCCCCACTATTCTTGACGAATCGCAGCTTGAATGGCTTCTTTCGACCGTTGAGGAGAATATTGATGTCTCCACTGTGGAAGAATATACTCTTGAAGCAGGCAGACCCGATACTATCACCGAGGGCAAGATGAGAATTGCGGTCGCCCACGGAGTAAATCGCATAAGCGTAAATCCCCAAACTCTTAACGACGACGTGCTTCGAATCATCGGACGCTCCCATACGGCAGAGGATTTTCTCAGAGCCTTTGACATAGCGAGAAATTCGGGAATACCGATCATAAATACAGACGTTATCGCGGGACTTCCGGGCGACAATTTTGCAAGCTTTTCAAGCTCCTACGACCGCATTATCGCGCTTCGTCCCGAAAACGTTACGGTTCATACCTTCAGCGTAAAGAAGGCAAGTGACGCTCTGAAGAATTTCAGTCATATTTACTCGGTGCGTGGGGGAGACGTGGGCAAGTGCGTCGACTATTCCCAGATAAAAGCCCAGCACGAGGGATATGAACCCTATTATATGTACCGTCAGAAGAACACGGTGGGCAACTATGAGAACGTCGGTTTCTGTCTTGACGGCAAAAAAGGACTCTACAACATCTACATGATGGAGGAGATACATTCGATATTCGCTGCGGGAGCGGGCGCGGTGTCGAAGTTCGTTGATTTTGCTCCCAAAAACGGTGAAAAACGTACTATTGAGAGATTTTTCAATCAAAAATATCCCTACGAGTATCTTTTGGAGGATAAAACCGACGAAAAGATCAACGCGGCTCGTGAATTTTATATAAAGCACGGTCTTGTGTGATCTTGTAGGGCTTTTGGGTTATTCTTGGGACGTTTTTCAGAAATATATGAAGGAGGGACGACTATGAAGAATAACCAAAACAGTCACGCGCGCTTGTATAAGCAGGGATTTACCAAGATAAACAGTGATTATATCAAAAAATGCGACGAGGAATTCGACGCTTTGCTCGAAAGCTCGGTCACAAGGCTTTGCGACGGAGACGATAGCCGCGTGCTGGGTCTGACAGGTCCTACCTGCTCGGGTAAGACCACTGCGGCGAAAAAGCTGCTTCATCACCTTGGTGACGAGCATAAGCGCGTCGTCACGGTCTCCCTTGATGATTTTTTCAAGGATTGCTTTTCAAGAAGACAGCTTGCGGACGCAAAGGTTGAGGATCTTGATTTTGATTCTCCCGACACTCTTGACGCAGAGCTTCTCAGCAGCTTCGTTGACAGCATATTTTCAAAGGGCGTATCAAAAAAGCCGATCTTTGATTTCGTGACGGGAACGAGAGCGCGGTGGGAGGAAGTAGTTTGCGACGAGGACGACGTGCTGCTTTTCGAGGGAATACAGGTGCTTTATCCCTCGGTGCTTTCAGTTATCGAGAGCCACGGCGGAAAGGTGCTTTGCGTTCGTCCCGAAAGCGGAATTGAGATATGCGGAAAGAGATTTGAGCCTGATTTTATTCGTCTTTGCCGACGTCTTGTTCGCGATGCCAATTTCCGAGGCGCGTCGCCCGATTTTACTCTTTCGCTTTGGGATAGCGTGAGACGGAACGAGGAGACTAATATCTTTCCGTACATGGACCGTTGCGACGTCAGGATAGATACCACCTTGTCGTATGAGCTTAACGTTCTTGCTCCCTACATCCGCAGAATTTTGCCCGATATAGCGTGGGGAAGTAAGCATCATAAAGAGAGCCTTGAGATCCTTGGACTTTTAGAGGACGTTGTAGGGATCGAGAGCTTCGTTATTTCTCCCGATTCGCTTTATAAGGAGTTTGTTTAAATTTCAAATTTTGATTTATAGGGATGTTGTAAATTTGAATGGTGCATCCTCATCCGTCACTTCGTGACACCTTCCCCTGCCTTGGGGAAGGCTTTGGTTTAACTGCGACGCTTCCTTAACTGTAGCCGAAAGTTCTTTTCACGGCTACAAAATCGCTTTCTGTTTCGCTTTGCGTTAGCCTTCCCCAAGGCAGGGGAAGGGGGACCACGAAGTGGTGGATGAGGATGCACCTTTTCAATGAGAACATCCCCATAAATTGCAATTTGATGACATAAAAATACAAAGGACAATAAAATGAGCATTTTATTTAAAAACGTGAATCTGCCCGAATACTGCGGATACGGTTCCACGGTAAATATTTTAGTCAAGAACAAAAAAATCGCCTACATCGGCAAGGATATTTCCGAGAGCGCTGACAGAGTGATCGAGGGAAACGGAAACCTTGTGATCCCTGCCTTTTATAACGCTCACTGTCACAGTGCTATGACGCTTTTCAGAGGCTACGGCGACGATCTGCCCCTCCAGCGCTGGCTTGAGGAGCGCATCTTTCCCGCCGAGGACAGACTGACTCCCGAGAGCGTTTATTACGGCTCTATGGTGGCGATCGCCGAGATGATAAGAAACGGCACGGTCTCCTTCTCCGATATGTACTTTTTCCTTGACGACACCGCCCGCGCGGTAGAGGAGAGTGGAGTGAAGGCAAATCTTTCGCGCTCTATCGTCTCCTTTGACCCGAATATCGACTGCGAAAACGATTCAAGAATAAAAGAATCTATTGACGTGTTCGACCGTTGGCACGGAAAAGCCGACGGCAGAATTAAGATCGATATGTCGCTTCACGCGGAGTATACTAACGTGGAGAAATGTTGCAGATACGTCGGTCAGCTTGCCAAGGAGAGAAATACGGGACTTCAAGTCCATGTTTCAGAGACGGCGAAGGAGCATGACGAATGCATCGCGCGTCACGGCGTGACACCTACGAGATTTTTCCTTGAAAACGGTGTGCTTGACGTTCCCGTTACCGCCGCACACTGCGTTTGGGTGGACGACGAGGATATCGAGATCATGGCGAAAAAGGGTGTCAGCGTTGCCCACAATCCCGTCAGCAATCTTAAGCTTGCAAGCGGCGTTATGCCTTATAAGAAGATGAAGGATGCGGGAGTGAATATCACTCTCGGCACCGACGGCGCGGCATCGAACAACCGATTGAGCGTTCTTCGCGAGATGCAGTTCGCCACTCTGATACACAAGGGTAACGACCTTGACCCCTCGGTCACTCTTGCATCTGATATGATAAAGATAGCAACGAGAAACGGCGCTTTGTCTCAGGGCAGAGAGGATTGCGGTGAGATAAAGGTCGGAATGAAGGCAGATCTTCTGCTCATTGATATGAGTTCATTTAATAATATCCCGTCCTACAATTTTGAGTCAACGGTCTGCTACTCTATGACCGAGGAGAATATCCTTATGACTATGTGCGACGGAAACATACTTTACGAATGCGGCGCATACACTACCATTGACGAGGAGAAGCTCAAGAGCGAGGCTCGGAGGGTGATCTCTCACTATTTCGATTAAAATGGGGTGAGCGCGGTGGCGAACAGGAGCATTGGAACGAAAAAGAGTGATAGCTTTATTTCGGGAGTTATGGTGCTTTCGCTTTCCGCCGTCATTGTAAAAATAATCGGACTTGTCTACAAAATTCCCATGCTCAGGCTCTTGGGGAGCGAGGGCATGGGATATTTCAATTCCGCTTATGAGATATACACGCTTTTTTGTACCGTTGCCACTACGGGATTGCCTGTGGCGATGTCGGTGATGATATCTTCCTGTAAGGACACCGACGAGGGTGGAAAAAGGATATTCCGTGTTGCCATGCGGCTCTTTTTGATCCTTGGCGCGGCGGGTTGCTTGGTAATGCTTGCCTTTGCCCGTCCGTTTGCCGCCTTTTTAGGCAGCGACAGAGCCGCGATCTGTATTTTAGCTATTGCCCCGACGGTGCTTCTAATCTGCGTTTCCAGCGCTTACAGAGGTTTTTTTCAAGGCAAAGGAAGAATGGCGCCTACCGCCGGCTCGCAGATAATCGAGGCACTGGGTAAGCTGATCTTAGGTCTTATCTTTGCCTTTGTCGCGCTAAACTTCGGCGCGTCCACCGAGACCGTTGCTGCTATGGCGGTGATGGGCTTGACCCTCGGCACCGCCGTCTCGGCTCTCTACCTTGTCCTGGCAAAAAGGTTTGGTGATAAAGGCGCGCCGAGTATTGAAGCGACGAGCGGAGAGAAGGTGTTGCCTACGTTGCTGAGGACAGCGATACCCGTCACTTTGTCCTCGTCGGTGGTCAGCATAACCAAGGTCATTGATATGTCAATGATACTTCGAAGGTTGCAGGATCTGGGTCAGAGCAGCGAGCAAGCCTTTGCGGCTTACGGAAGCTATACAACGCTGGCGCTTCCGATGTTTTCTTTATCGCCTGCCCTTATTACGTCGGTGGCTATGCCGCTTATACCGTCTCTGTCGGGAGCGGTGGCGAGGGGAGACCGTGAGGGGCAGATGAGCGCCGTCTTGGACGCTTTAAGAGTTACGGCTTTAATATCTATGCCCGCTTCGATGGGTCTTGCGTTGTTTTCAAAGCCAATATTGCAATTAATATTTTCGGGCGAGGATGCCGCGATCGATGTTGCAGCTCCTCTGCTTACGATCCTCAGCCTGTCTGTTACGTCGTCCTGCCTTATAACCGTGGGCAACGCAGTTTTGCAGGCGTACCGTAAGCCGATAATTCCTATAATCTCGATGGGTGCAGGCTCTGTTGCAAAAATTGTAATTGCGTTTTTTTTGATAGGAGACGCGAGGATCGGTCTTGTTGGCGCGCCGATAAGCACTTTCGTGTGCGATTTCGTGATAAACGCTATCAATTTTTACTTTATTGGCAGGTGTCTTCCCGAGACCCCAAGCATCTCACGCGTATTTTTGCGTCCCTTTCTGTCGGCGGCGGTATCGGTGTCGGCGGCAAGGCTTGTCTATAACCTCTTATGCTCAAAATTCGGAGAAGGCTCCGCGCTCACCCTCGGCGCTGTTATTCTGGCGGCGGTTTTGTATCTCGTTGCCTCTCTTGTTTCGGGTTCGGTCAGCAAGGATGATATAGTGAGACTTCCCGTAATCGGTTCCGTATATGAAAAAATCAAATGACATATAATAACATAAGGATGGAAAAAATGAAAGAACAGTTAACTTCGGTTCAGAGAAAGGAGAAGGTTGATTATCTTCTCGGAAAAGACGTCTATGGATTTGACGATCTTGTGCTTGTTATGCAGCTGCTTCGAAGCGAGGGCGGATGTCCTTGGGATATGGAGCAGACCCATAAGAGCATACGCAAGGACTTTATCGAGGAGACCTACGAGGTCATTGAGGCGATAGATACCGACGATCCCGTACTGCTTCGCGAGGAGCTTGGAGACGTGCTTTTGCAGATCGCCTTCCACTCACAGATAGAGCGTGAGGAGGGCAGATTTGATATATACGACGTGGTAAGCGACATCTGCGCAAAGCTTATTCATCGTCATCCCCACGTTTTCGGCGAGGTAAAAGTGAATAACAGCGATGACGTGCTGGTAAATTGGGATAAAATAAAGGGAGAGGAGAAGCACCGCGATACTCTTACCGATAAGCTGCGCGCGATCCCTCCTATGCTCCCCGCGCTGATGAGAGCGCAAAAGGTTGGCAAGAAGGCGTCCTTCTTTGATTTCGAGACCGCCGATGCCGTCTTTGATAAGCTCTACGAGGAGATCGAGGAGGTCAGAGAGGCTATGAAGTGTGGCGAGCAGAGGGATATTGACGAGGAGATAGGAGATCTGCTTCTCACGGTCACGAGCCTCGCGAGAAAAGCAAAGACCGACTCCGAGCTTGCCTTGACCAACGCTACGAACAAGTTCATAGACCGCTTTGAAATGGTAGAAAACTATGTCACAGAGCACGGACAGAGCGTCGAAGAGCTTACAATGCAGGAGCTTGACGAGGTTTGGGACAACATAAAGCACAAAAAATAACATAAAAATTTGTTGATTTTGTGAAAAAACACTTTTTTTTAGTTATTTTTTTGAAAAAACACTTGCAAAAAGGTTTTTTATATGGTATAATTAACTAAACAGTATGTCGGAATATGCTTATGAATGGATTTCTTGTATATTCAGGGGTGTCCGACGAAAAAATAAAAAAATGAAAAGAGGTTCAAAATCATGAACAAGTTACAGCTTACAGAGGCAGTTGCAGCAAAGGCAGCAGGTTTGACAAAGAAGCAGGCAGCAGAGGCAGTTAACGCTGTTCTCGACGCTATCGCAGAGGCACTCGCAGCAGGCGACGACGTAAAGATCACCGGCTTTGGTGGCTTTGAGGTTAAAGAGCGTGCAGCAAGAACCGGTAGAAACCCCAAGACCGGTGAGGCAGTTGCTATCCCCGCTTCCAAGTACGTTGCTTTCAGCGCAGGTAGTGCTCTTAAAGAAAAAGTTAACGGCTAATGCGACTTGACAAATATCTGAAAGTTTCAAGGATCATCAAAAGGCGAACGGTTGCCAACGATGCCTGCGATGCAGAACACGTCACGGTGAACGGCAGAGCCGCCAAGGCGTCTTACGACGTTAAGGAGGGCGACGTTATCGCGGTAAGCTTTGGGCAGAGAACTCTTAAAGTCAAGGTGCTTGACGTGAGAGAGCATGCCGCAAAAGCCGACGCGGCTTCGCTTTATGAAGTAATTGAATAATCGGAGAATGCTCCGCATATATTGTACAAAGATATGTGCGGAGGTATTTTTTTATGAATGATACGGGAGCATCTGTCCACTCCTTCTCCTCCAAGGGCAGAGAAGGCATAGAGATAAGTGGGGTAATCGACGTTATCAGCTTTGATGACCGCGGAGTGGTAATGGATACACTTTGCGGAAGCATGGCGGTTGAGGGCGAGGGCTTGCATATAACCGTGCTGAATATTACAGACGGAAAGGTAACGGTTGAGGGTAGGATCAACGGAGTATATTATTTCGAGGACCGTCCAAAGCAAAAGAGAGGACTTTTCGGTAGAAGAAATGATTGATCTTTCGCAAGGCGAGCTTGCCGCGCTTCTTTTCCGTTCAATTTTATGCGGCGTGTCTTTTGGCGGCATTTATGATATTATAAGGGCGTTTAAGATGCTTTGCGGAGTCAGATACGGCGAGAGCGAAGAAGAAAGAACGCCTGTTCGACGGCGTGTTCTTATCTATACCGTCACCCTTATTACAGATCTGCTTTTCTGGATCTGCGCAGGATGCGCGGCGATACTTTTGATGTATTCGGGCGGCGGAGTTTTTAGGGGCATGACCTTTATAGGCATGACGGGGGGATTTTTGCTCTATTATTTCACTCTTGGCAGACTTGTTTTGAAATTGAGCCGCAAGGTGACCCGGGTCTTGAAAAAACTGATTCGGTGCGTGGCAATATGGGCGCTGAAGCCGATAAAAAAACTGTTTGAGGGCATTATTTCACTCTACCACTTGACAATAGGAAAAATAATTGATAAAATAATAGAAGATAGCAAAAAGAAAAAGGAAGAAAAGCAGAGCGCGGATGAGAGCGAGGATAAGCCTTGCGACGTGAAATGCGGAAAGGAAGGGTTCGTGTATGTCGACGGAAAAACGGGATATAGACGGGATGGGCGTGTCAGCTTCGGCCCAAGAGTCAAATGAAGGGCAGCTCATAACCGAGAAAAACCTGAAAAAATCAATAAGACGGGGAATATCCACTCCGTACGCAAAGGTTCTTCTGAGAGTTGCCCTTTCGCTTTTGCTTGTGTCATCTATCGGACTTTTCGCAACGGGAGTAATGAAATACAGTGAGATGCAACGGGAAAAGCAGGTGCTTGAGGAGCAGAAGGAGGCTCTTGCTACAGAGATAGAGGAGCTGAAATATTTGGTGGATCATCCCGTGGACAGAGATTACATAATTCGCATGGCGCGCGAAAAGCTGGGACTGAATCTTCCCGGCGAGATAGTTTATTATAACGACACTAACGATAAAAAATGAGAATTGCCGAAGCAATTCTCATTTTTGTTTACTAAATAGCAAATATCCACTGCGCTATCATCATAGTCAGAGGGATAGTTACGACTGCAAGTATCGACGACGTACCGACGGTCAGCGAGGAATATCCCGAGTCAAGTCCGTAGTTTTCCGCCATCATAGTTACCGAGCTTGCCGTTGGGAGAGCCGCGGCGGCGGTGACGAATATTGCGTATATTTCAAGTCCGTCAACGGGTATGATCAAAAGCAAAAGCTTTGAAATCAAGCAGATAAGCAGGGGAAAAATGATCAGCTTTACAACGTTGAAATAGTATAGCTTCCAATTAAAAAATATCTTTTTGGGACTTTGGGTCGCTATCAATGCTCCCGTGACAAGCACCGAAATGGGGGTGCAGAGATTGGTAAGATACTGCAAGGCGCTGGTGACAAATTCGGGAAGCTCAAAGCCGACTGCGGGACCCTTCAGAAGAAAGAAAACAAACCCGATAAGGCAGGGAATAGTTCCAAAATTGAGTAACGCTTTTTTTACGGTCAGCTTGATGTCATTTCTGCCGCGTCCCATAATGACAAGACCCCAGGTCCAGAGCAGGATGTTGAAGCTGACGCAAAGGAAGGACGCCATAAATTGACCTTTGCCCGGCAAGAGTGCCTCGAAGATAGGGAATCCGATAAAGGCGCAGTTTGCAAACATAAATCCAAACTCCGAAAGCTTCTGCTCGTCAATGTTTTTCTTGAGAGGCAGAGCAAAAACAAAGGCGATCACTGCAAGCAAAGAGTGGAAAACGAAGCCTAAAACCAGCATTATAAGTGCCGTCTTCAGGTTTTCCTCGGTGTATTCCGCACTCGCGAGCGAGCCTACAAGCATAGCGGGCTGTCCAACCGAGAGTATAAGTCTTGAAAGCTTTTTGGAAGCCGTGTTGTCAATTATTCCCACCTTGCGGCAGAGAAAGCCTACCGCTAAAAGGATGAAAAGGGTGGCGACGACGATATAAAGTCTGTCAAAATTCATTTTATATTCCTCGGTTTACTGGGAGATCTTCTCCTTGATCTTTTTCATATCTTCAAGCATATCTTCTTTTTTTCGTGGATCGCGCAGAAGCGCCGCGGGGTGATAAACGGCGGTCATAAGATAGTTGCCCTTTTTAAACCACTGACCGTGTTCCTGAGTTATCTTGAAGTCGGGTTTGATAAGTCTCATAGCGGAAATTCTGCCGAGACAGACGATGACCTTAGGGTCAATAAGCGCTACCTGCTGACGGAGGTAGTCGATGCAAGCGTCCTCCTCTGCGGGGAGGGGGTCGCGGTTCTTGGGAGGACGGCATTTGAGAATGTTGGCTATGTAGACATCCTCACGTTTTATATCGACCGCATAAAGAAACTTGTCAAGCAGCTGACCGGCGCGACCGACGAAGGGGGTTCCCGAAAGATCCTCTTTTTCACCGGGGGCCTCACCCACGAAAAGTATGTCGGCGTTCTCGTTTCCGACGCCAAATACGCAGTTCGTTCTCGTTTTGCAAAGCTCGCATTTTTCGCACTCGGCGCACGCCGCCCTAAGAGCATCCCAAGTCATATTTTTTACCGTCCTTTCGGAATTTTCTCGAAATTCAAATATCAAATTATATTATATCAAATATTTGTGAGATTTTCAATAGGGCGGAGAATTTTTGTTGAAAAAGAAATTTTTATTTGTAGGTAAGCCTTCCCTCACAAGGGAAGGCTAACGCAAAGCGAAATCGACAAATAATCTGTTGCAGTGATCGCCTAGATAAACTCCAATTTAAAAACCGCAGAGTGTTTCGATAGCTCTCTCGTCGCAAATGGTCTTTCCATGCTCGGATATGTAGGAAACGAGACAGTCAGGGTTTTCCCGTCTGCCGTATTCGATGATAAAGGTCAATTTGTCAAGCCTCGAATACGCCGACATTCCCGTGTCGAGGAGCAGAAGATAAAAATTGCCGTCCTCATCGAAAAAGGCTTTGCTTTCGGGACAAATATCGGATGCGGAAAGAATTTTGCAGACCTCAAGCATATCCGACATATTTGAAAATGAATAAGCTACACGGGACGGATGTCTTTCTCTCGGCAGGGGAAGCTTATTTTCGTTTCTCTCCGAAAGACTTAAGAGTGCTTTTTGCTCCACAGGCTGCTCGGGCAGAGAGACTTGCTTTTTCGGTCTTTTCTCGCGTGACGCTTCATCGGACATGATAGGACTTTTGATCCTTTCGTATATCTCATCGGAGGGGGCTTCGGAGAGACATTTGGTGACGAAAAGCTCGCATCCACCTTTCTTGGAGGTGTAGAGCTGAACGAATATCTCCTCTCCGTCTGTGTTGAAGCCGATCTGATCCTTGGCACATTCAAGCAGGGTTCGTATCGCGCGTCTCGTAGAGCCTTGGGCGCAGTCGCTCTCACTGCCAATATGATATTTTTTCATGTCGCTTTCGTTCAGCATTATTTTTAGTTTGGTATTACTGATAAGTATAAGTTCCATAGTATATAGTCCTTTCGGTATTCCTACTAATATTATAATACTTGTCGGGGCAAAATGTAACCCCTAAATTTTTGGTAATTTTCTCGGCGGGTATTTACTTTTTACTGTGTTTTTGCTATAATTAGATGTAATGGAAACGATTTGTAGAAGATAAAACGGAAAGGAAGGTGAGCGGATGAGGTACGATATTGACAGAGATCACGTTGAGCTTAGCGTCAGAGAGCTTTGCGAATTGGCGCTGCTTCGCGGAAATATTGATTGCCACCGCTCGCCGTCAAGTCTCCGTGAAAGAGCGGCAGAGGGTCAGAGGATTCATCAGAAGCTTCAGACCTCATTCGGCGCGTTCTATCACAGTGAGGTCGAGCTTCGCAACACAAGCAAGGCAGACGAGGTCTACTTTTATGTCAAGGGCAGGGCAGACGGAATATTATATCGTAACGGTTATTATACCGTTGACGAGATAAAGACGGTGGGCGAGAAGATTTTTTCAAGCCACGAGGTAGATCAGCTACATTTGGCCCAGCTTTATTGTTACGCTTATTTCCTTTGCAGAACAAAGGAGCTGAGAAGCGTCAACACCAGAATGATATATTACAATATTGATAGCGAGGAGATCGAATATCACGAGAAGGTGGTAATGGCTGAGGAGCTGAGAAGCTTTTATTACCGTCTGCTATCAATGGCGCTATGGAGAGGGCGAGATATGAGAAACCGAGCGAGGGATAGAATGCCTGCGGTGGCGAGCGCGCCCTTTCCTTACAGCTCGCTTCGTGATAGTCAAGCCGAGATGATAAAGGAATGTTACCGCGACATAAAGCACGGTAACCGTCTTTTCTGTCAAGCACCCACGGGCATTGGCAAAACGGTCTCCACCCTTTATCCTGCGGCGAAATGTATGGGCGAGGGGATTGCCGACAAGATATTTTACCTTACGTCAAAAGCAAGCATCCGCCGCGAGGCATATCATGCTATCGAAAAGATGAACGGCGCAGGCTCTCGTGTTCGCGGCATCGTGCTTTCTTCAAGAGAGCAGATGTGTATAAACGATGCTGCCAAGAGGCGCGGCGGCAGACTTTCCTCAAACTGCTGTCCCGAGCTTTGTCCGTACGCAAAGGCCTATTATGACAAATTAAGCGCGTCGCTTGAAGAAATTCTTAAGCTTTCGGGCATTTTTGACAGTTCAGCTATAAAAAATTTCGGCAAAATGCGAGAGATATGCCCCTACGAATTTTCTCTTGACCTTTCCGAGCTTTGCGACGTTATAATCTGCGACTATAACTACGTTTTCTCGCCAACCGTCTACTTAAAACGCTATTTTGACGAACGGTTTGGCGGCGGCAGAGAAAAATTTATTTTTCTTGTTGACGAGGCGCACAACCTGCCCGACCGCGCAAGGGATATGTTTTCGTCAAGGCTTTCAAGTGAAGATTTTGAGCATATCGTCTCGCTTTTGGGTGAGACGAGCAAGCTGACAGACGCCTGTCTTTCACTTTTGCGGAGCTTTGAGACGCTTGAAAGGCTCTGTTCAGACAATATGAAATACGACGGTGACGGCGTTGGTACTGGATATTACGTCGCCCGCGATCTGCCCGAAAACTTCGTTCGCGAGCTGTCTGCTTTCTCGGAAAAATGCGACGGTTGGATGAAATACAACGCCGATCACACCGCGTTTTTTGCCGTGGAGGATCTGTCATATCGAATTTTTGAATTTAAAAAGATCTGCGAGTGCTTCGATCGCCACTATCTTACCTTTATAAATACAGTTGACCATAAAGTGTCTCTTTTGCTTTACTGTCTCGACCCGTCGAACAATCTGTCGATTGCGCTGGAACGCGCGGTGGCGTCGGTTTTGTTTTCGGCGACGCTAACTCCCACCGACTATTTCGCTGACATATTGGGCGGTGGCAAAAAGACTGTGTCGGTGGATTTTGAGTCGCCGTTCCCAAAGGAAAATCTTTGCGTGGCGGCGATGGACAAGATAAGCACAAGGTATGAGGACAGAGAAAAGTCCTATAAAAAGATCGCCGCTTGCATCGCCGCAACCGTGTCGGCGAAGGTGGGGAATTATATGGTCTTTTTCCCGTCCTACAGATATATGGAGGAGGTTCGCAAGCTCTTTTCGGCAAAGTACCCCAAGGTCAAAGTTCTTGTGCAGGAGAAGAATATGTCTCCCTCTGAACGTGAAGCCTACTTATCGGAGTTTCAGGACGACGGCAAGCTGCGTATAGGCTTTTGCGTCCTCGGCGGCTCGTTCTCCGAGGGTATCGACCTGCCCGGCAAGCGTCTTATCGGTGTGGTTGTCGTGGGCGTGGGACTTCCGGGAATATCAGACGAAAACAACATAATCCGAGACTATTACGAGGAAAAATGCGGCATGGGACACGACTATGCCTACACCTACCCCGGCATGAACTCGGTGCTTCAGGCGGTGGGCAGAGTCATACGCACCGAGACCGACAGAGGTATCGCCGTGCTTATAGACGACAGATATGCCGAGCCTAAATACAGGGCGCTTTTCCCAAAGGAGTGGAAAATGATGAATTTGGTGGGAGATCCCTCCTCTCTTGCAGAAATCGCGCGCAGATTTTGGGAAAATTAAGAAATATTTAAAATTTTTGCAAAATTTGAAAATATATCTTGCATTTTTCGAAACGATGTGGTATAATGATTTTTGTTGTGATTAAATAGAAAAAACGGAGTAGAATTTTTGATGAAATATTGCGAAATGTCCTATGAGGCTCTCCTTGCGGAGCATCAGAATTTAGTTAAAGAATATGAGGATATAAAGGCGAGCGGACTTAAGCTCGATATATCGAGAGGTAAGCCCTGCACAGAGCAGTTGAACCTCTCTGACGGTATCCTTACCGTGCTGAAGGGTGCGGAGGATTGCAAGACCGAGGGCGGCTTTGATTGCCGTAACTACGGTCTTTTTGAGGGCGTACCCGAGGCTCAGGCTATGTTCTCCGAGCTGCTCACTATCCCCTCTGAAAATATTCTTCTCGGCGGAAGCTCCTCCTTGACCTTTATGTACGACACCCTCGCGCGCGCGATGCTTTACGGTGTTCGTGGCAGTGAGAGACCCTGGTGCAGAGAAGAAAAGGTCAAGTTTATCTGTCCCGTACCCGGCTATGACCGCCATTTTATGGTAACTCAGTCGCTGGGATTTGAGATGGTCAACGTAAATATGACCCCCACAGGTCCCGATATGGATGCCGTTGAGGAGCTGGTAAAAGACCCTCATGTCAAGGGTATCTGGTGTAACCCCAAGTATTCCAACCCCGACGGAATTACCTATTCCGACGAGACCGTACGCCGTCTTGCTTACATGGAGACCGCGGCGAAGGACTTCCGCATTATGTGGGATAATGCTTATGCCGTCCACGACCTCTACGATGAGGGCGACGAGCTTCTCGACATAATTCAGGAGTGCTGTGATGCGGGCAACCCCGACAGAGTGCTTTGCTTCTATTCCACAAGCAAGATTACCTACCCCGGAGGCGGTGTCGCGCTTATGGCGGCAAGTGAAAAAAATCTTGAGCAGATAAAGGAGATCATGAAGGCGCAGACAATCAACTTTGATAGACTTAATCAGCTCCGTCACGTGAGATATTTCGGCAACGCTGAGAATATCAAGGCGCACATGAAGAAGCACGCGGCAATTATTGCTCCCAAGTTTGCTCTCGTCAAGGAGCATCTCGCAAAGGAGCTTGCTCCCCGTGGGATCGCTCGTTGGACAGACCCCCGTGGCGGTTATTTTATCAGCCTTTTCGTAGAGAAGGGATGCGCCAAGAGAGCTTATGCGCTGGCAAAGGATGCGGGTCTGACCCTAACCACCGTCGGCGCGACCTACCCTTACGGCTACGATCCCGACGACTCTAATATCCGTATCGCGCCCACCTATCCATCTCTTGAGGAGCTTGATAAGGCGATGAAGGTGTTGACAGTTTGCGTTCGCCTCGCCGCAGTCGAAAAGTTTTTGAAATATTGATTTTTGCAGGGGGAGAGGAAAACTTTTAGGAAAAAGTTTTCCTCTCCCCCCTGCACCCCCTCACCTTTCAAAACCTTTTCTAAAAAACAAGAAAATTTTTGAATTAGAGTGGTTTTGAAGACGTAAGTTTTTTAATAAAAGAAAGGGAATTGTATGAAGATAAAACAATCCGATATAAATCCATTTCGCAATAGCGACTCCAACAAGCGCTATTACACTTATGACTACTATCTTCGCAAGACCTTTGGCGGCAAATGCATGAAGATTCCCCTTGACGCGGGATTTACCTGCCCTAATATTGACGGAAAATGCTCTGTGGGCGGTTGCATTTACTGTTCGCCCAGAGGTAGCGGAGACTTTGCCGCCGATGCGGTCCTGCCCGTCGCCGAGCAGTTTGAAATAATCAAAAATCAGCTTTCAGGCAAGTGGAAGACCGACAAATACATCCCCTATTTTCAGGCGCACACCAACACCTACGCGCCGCTTTCGGTGATACGCGAAAAGGTGGAAAGCGTGATGGGAAAAGAGGGCGTTGTGGGTCTGAATATCGCAACACGCGCCGACTGCCTTGAGGACGACGTGGTGGATTATCTGGCGGAGCTTGCCGAGAGGACGGTGCTGACCGTAGAGCTTGGCTTGCAGACCGTCCACGACGCTACGGCATTTGCTATCAACCGAGGTCACAGCTTTTCGGATTTCCTTGCGGGATATGAGAAATTACGTTCCGCGTCCGAAAAAATAAACATCTGCGTACACCTGATTTTCGGTCTCCCCGACGAGAGCCATGAGATGATGATAGAAAGCGTGAAAGCGGTGGCGAAAATGCGCCCCGAGCAGGTAAAAATTCACTTATTACATGTCATCAGAGGCACGAGACTCGCCGATATATATAATGAAGGGAATTATACTCCCCTTGAAATGAACGAATACGTGGATATAGTCGCCGAAGCATTGACCTACCTGCCTCCCGAAACGGTGGTTGGCAGGTTGACGGGTGACGGCATGCAAAACGAGCTTCTCTCTCCCGATTGGAGTCGAAAAAAGACCGCGGTCATAAATAATATTGATAAAAAAATGTTTTCCGAGGATCTCTGGCAAGGGAAAAGCTTTTGCCTTATTTAGTGGAGATTATTCCTACGTTTACGGCAATGGTAAGGATACCAACGCTCACACTGATACTGGAACAGAGGATGAGTGATAAAATTAAATGACTTCGTTATGAAGTTTATTTCAATTTTGGATTAGTGATTGTGTAATAATTACAATAACAATAAAATATTTTTGTAAATATTGTGCATTTACAATTTTGAGTATTTGTGATAAAATAAAGATGGTGCGAAAGTGATTTATCTTTTGCATTCCAAAATACTATATTTTTAAGGAGAAAAGAGTTATGAAAAAGATTCTTTCTGCTTTGCTCGTTGTTGCAATGCTTGCCTCCATGTGCGCAGTTTTCTCGCTTCCCACTGCTGCGATCGAGGGTCAGTTTGATACACACGACAAAGCTACCCACGAGGTCCCCGGATACGACGGAGATAAGGGTGTTCCCGGTTACCAATACACCGAAGACGGATTCCATATGACCGCCGTAGATTGGAGTGATGGTGCACCTTTCTCTCATATGTCTACTAAGAATAAGGTGGACCTTAAGAATGGTGTTTATATGCAGGTAAGAGTTGATACCTTCGACTATGATGCCGGCGATAAGTGGCTTAACTTCAACATCTGGAGCCAACCCACCCTTGAACCCGGATCCTCCGATGAACAATATGGATATGGCGTTATGAACCTTATT
>JAZNII010000139.1:0-3951 GCA_045577415.1 Eubacteriales bacterium | reverse complement strand
CGAAAAGGCAGACCGCATCAGCATCCTGCTTTACTCTGACCACCTTTGCGGTGGCTATCATATTTTTGAGATAACGGATACGGCTCTCGTTCTTGTTCTTTTCCCTTTTCGCCTCTTTATACTCGGCGTTCTCGCTAAGGTCACCGAACTCGCGTGTTCTTTGAACCTCGGCAAGCAGTTGGGGACGAAGAACGCACATGCGATAGTCGATCTCCTCCTGCATTTTCTTTATATCAACGGCTGTTAATTCGTCGTGCATGGCGTAAACCTTTCATTTTTATTAATTACAACTCTGATTTCTCAATTTTTCAAGCAGTTTTTCGAAGTAATCGGGCAAATTGCTTTCAAACGTCATTTTTTCTCCGCTCTTGGGGTGCGTCAGCTCCAAAACGCGGGCGTGCAGACACTGACCCTTAATTATCGCCTTGTTGGAAGCCTCAAATTTTGTGTTTCCGCCACCGTAGACCGTGTCACCCACAAGAGGGTGTCCTATCGACGCCATGTGGACACGTATCTGATGCGTCCTGCCCGTCTCCAGCTTGCATTTAACATAAGTAAAGCGACCCGTAGGGGTCTCAAATCGCTCCAAGACCTCAAAATGCGTTATCGCATCTCTCGCTTGCCTTGTGGGGTCGGTAACTACCGCCATTTTCTTGCGGTCCACGGGGTGACGACCGATAGGACGGTTGATCTTTCCGTTATCTTCCTTAATATTTCCTATAACGATAGCGTGATAGACGCGGCTGACATCGTGGGTCTTTAACTGCGCCGAAAGCGATATATGAGCATCATCGTTTTTGGCAACCACAAGCAACCCCGAAGTATCCTTATCTATTCTATGAACGATTCCGGGACGGATAACGCCGCCGATACCCGAAAGCGAATCGCCGCAGTGGTAAAGCAGAGCGTTGACAAGCGTTCCCGTATAAATGCCCGTGGCAGGATGAACGATCATGCCCTCAGGCTTATTTACAACGATAATGTCCTTGTCCTCGTAAACTACGTCAAGAGGTATATTTTCGGCAACCGCCTCGTCGCAACTTGGCTCGGGAAACTCGATCTCCACCGTGTCTCCTTTGCGAAGCTTGTAATTTTTCTCAACGCTCTTTTCCGAAACGGTAACCGCGCCGCTCTCTATCAGCTTGACCGCAAGAGAACGGGAAACACCAGCATTCTCGGTGACAAATCGGTCTATTCTCTCTCCTACGTCACCGTCCTGAACCGAAAGAGACAAAACGTCGGCTTCACTCTCCTCGGCAACTCCCAAATTACTCATCGTTTCGGTCATCTGTATCACCGTTTTCAATCGCTTCGTTTAAATCTCCGTCGGTGTCTGCGTCGGGTTCAACCTCGGCGACGGAGAGCTTCTTTGCTTTTTCGCGTCTGTAATCCTTTACTAAATCAATTATCATCCAAAGCGCCAAGAGGACCGCGCCTACGGTAACGCAGGAATCGGCAACGTTAAACACCCACATCCAAAGCTTGGGGAAGGCGCAGAAATCGATAAAGTCAACGACGTAGCCAAGCCAAATCCTATCTATCATGTTGCCGATGCCGCCGCCCGTTATCAAGGTTAGAGACACTAAAAGCAGCTTGTTCTGAGGCTTTTTCCGGAACAGATAGACAAGTATGGCAATTATAGCCACGGTGGAAAGCACCAAAAACACCCATCTCGCGTTATCGAGCATACCGAGTGCGGCTCCGTCATTAAGCACAAGTCTGAAATTCAGAACGCCGGGGATCACCTCGACGGGTGACAGCGTGGCAAGGATACTATCCATTGTCTCAATATTAAGATTTTCAACGTAGATCCGCTCGATCATGCCGAAGTGCGACACGATCAGGTATTTGCTGACCTGATCCAAGACAACAAGAACCAGCATCACTGCGACCGAAATAATAATTGCCGTCATTATAAAATTCCTTTCGAATTTTTTTCTTCTTTTTTATCCCTTGTCAGATAAACGTACGCATCTCGCGCAGTTTTCTTTTTGGGAAAGCTTTTGAAGATGGGGGTGCGGGGGAAGGAAGCTTTTCTCGAAAAGTTCCTTCCCCCGCAATCTATCTTAAATCAACAATTTTCTGCAACGCTCGCAGAGGAAGCCGCCCTCGTCGTCGGTCACACCCTCGGTGGAGTAGGACCAGCATCTGCCGCACTTGCAACCGTCGGCAGGCTCAACGAGAACCGCGATGCCTGTCTGTGTCTCGGCAAACGCGCCCTCGGGTGTGTCTCCCTTGACAACGTAAGCCGCAGAGGTAATATAGGTCTCGGCAAGCTTATCCGCAAATGCGGTAAGGGTCTCGTAAGCCTCGTCGTCATTAGCATAAACGGTAACCTTTGCGTCGAGAGACTTACCGATCATCTTGTTGGCTCTTGCCAATTCAAGCGCCTTCATAACGTCGTCTCTGTAAAGGAAGAGCTTATCCCACTTTGCAGAGAGAGCCGCAGTTTCATTTGCGAAGGATGCGCTATATACAGGCATATCGTTGAGGAACACGCTCTCTGCTCTGTCGCTCTCGGCGTGAGGCATATACTTCCAGATCTCTTCTGCGGTAAAGGAAATAACGGGAGCGAGAAGTCTTGTGATCACGTTCAGAACGTGGTAAAGCGCGCTCTGTCCGCTTCTTCTTGCCGCGCTGTCCGCCTTTTCAACGTAAAGGCGATCCTTGGTTATATCAATGTAGAGCTTGGAAAGCTCGATGGTGCAGAACTTATTTATCGCGTGATATACTATATGGAACTCGTACTCGTCGTAAGCGTCGAGGCAGAGCTTTACAAGCTTATTGGTCTCGGCAACGATCCACTGATCGATCTCAAGCATATCGTCATAAGCCACCATATCGGTGTTGGGGTTGAAATCTCCGAGGTTCGCCATCATAATTCTGGCAGTGTTACGGATCTTTCTGTAGGACTCGGACAGCTGCTTGAAGATGTTGTCGGAGCAACGGACGTCTGCGTGGTAGTCGCTCGATGCCGCCCAGAGACGGACAAGCTCCGCGCCGTACTTCTTAACAATGTCGTCGGGGCTTATTGAGTTTCCGAGAGACTTGTGCATAGCCTTGCCCTCGCCGTCAACTACCCAACCGTGGGTAAGAACTGCCTTGAAGGGAGCCTTTGCCTCGCCTGTCGCGCCAACCGCGGTAAGCAGGGAGGACTGGAACCAACCTCTGTACTGGTCGCCGCCCTCAAGATAGATGTCAGAGGGCCAGGTAAGCTCGGGTCTCTGCTTCAGCACCGCATAGTGAGAAGAACCCGAGTCGAACCAACCGTCAAGAGTGTTGGTCTCCTTAGAGAAGCCGTGAGCCTTGCCGCAGTGAGGACATACGAAGCCCTCGGGAAGGATTTCAGCCGCTTCCATCTGGAACCAAGCGTTGGAGCCTTTTTCTCCAAAGAGCGCCGATACAACGTCGATGGTCTCGTCGTTGCAGATGGGCTTCTTGCACTCGTCACAGTAGAATACGGGAATAGGCAGACCCCAACGGCGCTGACGGGAAATACACCAATCTGCACGTTCGTTGATCATGGAAACCATACGGTCACCGCCCCATGCGGGAAGCCAATCAACGCTCTCGCACGCCTTTACCGCATCAGCACGGAATGCATCAACGGAACAGAACCACTGAGGAGTTGCGCGGAAGATGATAGGATTCTTACATCTCCAGCAGTGCGGATAGCTGTGGCTTATATTCTCAGAAGCAAGCAGAGCGCCCGATTCCTTCATGTCTTTAAGAATAGCTTCGTTTGATTCCTCATAATACATACCTGCGAATTTGCCCGCGTCCTCGGTCTGATAACCGCGGTCATCAACGGGTACGATTATCGGAATCTTGTAGCGCATGCAGGTTACATAGTCGTCTGCACCGAAGCCAGGAGCCGTATGAACACAACCCGTACCGCTTTCCATTGTAACGTATTCTGCAAGCAGGAGCTTACTTTCACGCTCAAGGAAG
>JAZNII010000138.1:0-15908 GCA_045577415.1 Eubacteriales bacterium | reverse complement strand
GGTGTTTATATGCAGGTAAGAGTTGATACCTTCGACTATGATGCCGGCGATAAGTGGCTTAACTTCAACATCTGGAGCCAACCCACCCTTGAACCCGGATCCTCCGATGAACAATATGGATATGGCGTTATGAACCTTATTCGTTTCGCTGGAAGCACCTCCACTCTTAGCTATGCACTATGGAAGGTCAAGCAGTTTACTTCAGCCGGCACCACTTATTTTGACAAGGAGAGTAATATTCAAGTAGACGATAAGAACGTTCTTACTCTCGTTGTTACCTATAATGCTCAAACAGGATATGGAATAACCCTCAATGGCTTAGCGGCTCCCCAAGACGTCGTTGATTATATGAACGAGACCTACGCTGAGGATAGCGAGGCATATATAGGCTTTACAATGCGCTCTAACAAGAAGGGTGGAGAGCAGTCCGCAACTATCCTTAAGTTTGGTGAAAGTGAAGATACTGCAATCAAGCCTATGGGTGACGATAGAAAGGATCCTGAAAAAAGCGTCTATGAACCTATTGCTGATATTATTGATGCATCTACCGTTGCAGAGGGTCAGCCCGCGATCATTATGAGCGGAGACATAGCTAATTCCCAGATTAAGGCTATTCCCGGCTCTGCTACCGGTTCCCAAATTTCTATCACTGATGATAATCTTTTTAAAGTTGTCGCAACCAGCAAGGACGCTGACTGCGGTACGTGGGGCGTTAAGAATAGTTCTTCTTACGACATTAAGGATTTCCCTGTAGTAATCTGTCTTGTAAAGAATTACTGTAACTGTAAAGATGACGGCACTTGCAGTGGTTTTGAGACTGCATCCTTGTATCTCTGTACAGGAGAAGAGATCAGTCCCTCTCCCGATAACAATATTGCATTAGTTGATTCTTCTGATCCTTACTTTATAACCCATGATGATGGAAGCATTGATAAATATACTTATTTCTACTATGATGTCACTGATGAGCTTAAGACAACAGATGACGAAGGTAATGTAATAGGTAGATTTGAAGGTCGTATCAATACTACTCGTTTCGACTTTTTGAGTGTAGATATGGAAACCCCTGGTGCAAACGAGTTTGAGGTCGTTATGCAGTGCTTCTTTAGAACCGTTGAGGATGCAGAGGCTTATGTTGAGGAATATCTTGCTGATAAGGGTTGGGTTAAAGAAGAAGTAACCGACGCTCCCACTGATACTGAAACCGATCCTCAGGAGACCGAGCCTCAGGAGACTGAGCCTCAGGAGACTGATCCCGTTACTCAGGATACTGATAATCAGACCGATGCAGATGACAGCGCATCCGGCGGTTGCTTCGGTACCGTAGGCTTTGGCGCTATTGCTATCGTTGCGGTAGCTGCTACAGCAGGCTATATTACCTTCAAAAAGAAGGACTGATCAGCGATCAGAGATTAATTGAATTAACATATACATCCCCTTGCAAACGCAAGGGGATGTTTTTTGATTTTTTGTAATATATTTGAAATAGTTTCGTATAACCTATTGACAAAACCGCAAAAACGGTGTATCATTGTATTAGTACAGTGGTACAGAAAGGAGAGTGACTATGGCGTGGCAATTTAATCAGCGCGAGCCTGTTTTTTTGCAGATTGCGAACAGATTGCGCGGAGATATTCTTCGAGGCGAGTATGATACGTACGAGCAGTTTCCGTCGGTTCGTCAGTTGGCATCGGTTGCCGCAGTTAACCCGAACACTATGCAAAAGGCGCTTTCTCATCTTGAAGAGGAGGGAATACTGTATAGCAAGGGTACAGTTGGTCGATTCGTGACCGAGGACGAGAGCATTTTGCACTCTGCAAACGAAAAAATGCGTCGTGAGCTGGTGAAAAAGATGCTTTCGGAGGCAAGAGCATTGGGAATTGATTCCGATGAGCTTGTAAAATATATTAAGGAGGGGGACGAGGTATGAGCGTGCCTGTTTTAAGCTGTACCAATCTGAAAAAGAGCTATAAAAGAAATCACTCGGTTTTGGATGACTTTAACTGCTCTTTGCCAAGCGGTAGAATAATTGGACTTTTAGGTCCTAACGGTTGCGGAAAGTCAACCTTGATGAAGCTGATCTGCGGTATTCTTACCGCCGATAGCGGAGAGATAAAGATCTGCGGTGAGTCTCGCAGTGAAAAGACCAATGCTTACATCTCCTATCTTCCCGAGAGAACCTATTTCAACTCGTGGATGAAGGTGGATGAGCTTATCAGATATTTTTCTGAATTTTACTCGGATTTTGATGCGTCTCTTGCGAGAAAAATGCTGGCTGATCTTAATATCGATACGAAAAACAAGTTAAGAACTCTTTCAAAGGGAACTAAGGAAAAGGTTCAGCTTGTGATGGTCATGGCGCGCCGCGCGAAGCTCTATTTGCTTGACGAGCCTATCGCGGGCGTTGACCCCGCGGCAAGAGAGTATATTCTTAACACCATAATTGGAAACTACAATCCCGAGGCAACGGTGATAATCACCACTCACCTCATTCACGACATAGAACCCGTGCTTGACGATTTTGCGTTTCTCGGATTTGGCGGCAAAATAGTGCTTTCGGGCAACTGCGACGCCGTTAGAGCCGAGACGGGCAAGTCTCTTGACGAGCTTTTCAGGGAGGTGTTCAGATGTTAGGCAAGCTTTTAAAATACGATATGCGAAGCGTGGGCAGATTTTGGTGGATCGCCATGCTGACTATGGTTGGAATGTCATTTTGCGCGGGAGGCTCGTTAAGAGCATATCTTGAAATAATGGAGCTTCAAAACTCCACCAATTTTGCAGGCTTAATCGTTCTTTTGTATATGCTTTCGTATCTGCTTTTCCTTTTGTCGGTCGTGGGCATAGGACTTTGTATGATAGCTGTTGCAATACTCATCATCGTCAGATACTTTAAGCACCTTTTTACCGACGAGGGATATTTGACCTTCACGCTCCCCGTAACCCGCAAACAGATATTTTTCTCAAAAATGCTCAATGCAGTGATCTGGATGAGCCTTTCGGGAATAGTTCTGTCTTTTTGCGTGTTGATAATTTATTTGATCTCTTGTCCGACTTACGGGGAAGGTTTGTTGGCTATTGACAGCTATATTGATCTGTTAAAGAGTATTTCAAGTAGTTTTTCAAAGCGCGGATTTTGGGTCATTATTCAATTTGTTATTTCCAATCTCATTTCGGTGGCTTCTATTGCGCTTTCGGTCGGAGTAGTGTATTTTTGCATTACTCTTGGCGCAACTGTTGTCAAGAGAGCAAAGATAGTTGTAGGAGTAGGTGCTTATTATCTTCTTAACGTGGTAACAAACGCCGTGATGTCGGTATTTGGCACGATCCCTTTCTTTTTCTTGATCATAGGATTTGTCAGTATTATGGAGAAAGCACCTGCGCCTGCGCTCGACGGCGCTATAACCTTGATAATGCTTATCATATTTGCCGTCGTTGCTGCTCTGGCTGCCTTCTTCTACTGCCTTACCTTGAATATTCTTGAGCGAAGGCTCAATCTGGCGTAAGGGGGTGTTGATATGAAGAGAAATTTCATTAAAAAACTGTCTGTCACTCTCGTAGTGGCTCTGCTGCTTGTCAATTTGTTTGTTTTCGGTGTAGTAGCTGCGGATGACGGCGAATACGTCAAGTGGTGGCTTTCAGATGATCAGACCCAGATAGTCAATGAGACCGAGAATATCACATATAATAACGTGTTTTACGGAAAAAATCTGCGACCTGTATCTGATGAGATCTTCGTTTACAATCAGTATCTGGCTGACGACGGAGCGTATTCTTACGATCAAGTTCACGCAAACCCTGATTATCCCGAGGTGATATGGGTAGACGGTTACGGTTATACAGAGATCTTTGCAACCGACAGGGGAGCCGCCGATTTAAAATCCTTTGTTAATGGAAATATCGGAAGCCTCAGACTTGAAGATCGCGACGGTCTGGTCGCTGATATTTCAGAGGATCTGGTCGCGGAATGGGATGCGGCGCTTCGCTCCGACCGCAATACCGAGATTTTTGACGTAATAGATATTAAGCCCAATGGTAAAAAGGCAGAGGTCTACTACATAGCTGCGGTGGACGTGAATAACACTCTGGCATATAACTACGGTGCGGTGTATAGATTGTCGGGAGAGTATTGGTACGTAAATTACGCTGATCTCGCTAACAATTATTTTGACGCGGACGGGAATTTCTCTTACCGCGGCGGAAGCGTAAAAATGACCAGACTTTCGGATACGTCCGAGCTTGAGGACGTCATATCAAGCACCGAGTATCGCTTTAGTGAATATACCTACGAAGCTGATGGGATTTACTATGATTACGAAGAAAACTCGAATGGGTGGATAATTGTATTCTGGATATTCTACGCAATATTTATAGTGATACCGCCAATTCCCGTTATAATACTTGGTCTTATCCTGCCATTTATTAAAAAGCTTGGCAAGCCGAAGTACTGGTTCTCGCTTTCAGCCTTCGCACTGCTTTGGTTGATATTTGCAATAGCGCTTGCGATATTGCTTATAGTGATCTTATTAATTTAAGCAAAAATTCCCCTCGGATTTTCCGAGGGGAATTTCGATTAATCAGGTTTATTTATATCCGTGAGTTCTGATATAGGTGAAAAAGGCGTTGTAGCCGTCGGCATTCAGGTGCAGTCCGTCGCCCGAATCGTATTTTGGGTCAAGGTATCCGTTTGTACCCTTTAAGGCAGATGCGGAATGTAGGTATTTTACACCCTGCTCCTCGGCGACCTCGACTATCCAAGCGTTAGCGGTGTCGATCTTGTCCATGGAAATGCCTTGCGTCTGTCTTTCGTATTTTTTAGATACGGGGAAGATCGAATTTAGTATGATCTTTGTGTCGGGGGAGGACTCCTTGATAAGCGTTATCAGCTTCGAATAATATGCCTTGAATTGCTCTTCGGTGCAGTATCTTACACCGTTTTCGATCCCGACGGTTATAAGCAGATATTGGGGACTTTTTTGAGCGGCGGCATCTGCTATATACATATCAGCCTCACCCTCGGGAAAGGCTATCTCGGTCTTGTCGATGCTTGACGCCAATGGCAGGCGACCGTCGGTGTCGCTCCATATCTGTCTCGTTTCCTCGCCGTCTGAAAGAACGCCTTTTGCTCGCATATCCGAGATAGTAGTATCTCCGAGGAATATAATGCTATCCACGTAGAACTGTCCATAATCGGGGGTAGCTTTAAGCGCAGCAGGGGAATCCACGGAGTCAGATCTCTCTGTGATTGGCTGCTTCAGCTCGGGTCTTACCCCTCTCAGAGCGAGAGTTACCAGAGAAACGGCGCAGGCGATGATCAATATGGCGATGATTGCCGTCACTATGCGCGAGGTTAAGTTGAATTTGAATTTAAACATTTTTTGTCCGTTTCATTAATTATGAAAATTGGCTTTTGTAGGGTTGCTTACCCTCTTTTTTGTTTTTCTTCTGCGCAGGCAGACCGTCTTTCGTTGCGGCTTGTGCTTTCACCACAGAGGAGGGCTTGCTGACCGCCTTTGTCACCATTCTTATTGCGATTGTAGATATTATGTAAATGACCGCAAAAATAAGAGTTGCCACGGTAGCGTATACAAGCTTGTTTCCGCTTATCTCGCCTTGCGTTTTCATGCTTTCCCAAAGCAAAAGGAAAAAGAAGAAAAATCCTAAATTGTAAATGACGGCGTGGAGGCAGACTGCAAGAGTTTTGTTGATCTTATCAAGACGGTAGACAGTGCTTCCCAGCGACATAATAAAGGAGAGCAGCAGTATCAGCAAAAGTCGCTCTGAGAGGATCGCTTTATTGGGAATGGCAAGGGACAGAAGGCACATTACCGAGGTTATGGCGGCGAAATACGACGCGCCGAAGAACCAAAAATTTTTCAAGGCTTTTAAAATCTGCATCAAGACACCTCTTATATCTTTATAATACACAGTTTATTTTATCATAAAAGGCTGTCCTTTGCAATAGTTTTTCAATTAATTTCTGATCGAATTTGAGCTTTGCGGTGTGAAAAACGTCAAAATAAACAGTTTTTTATCGCTTTTTGCTTGTGTCGCTTGGAAAATGAATAAAATTTCATTTTTTAAACACAAAATTGCCGCATAACCTTGACATTTTGCTAAAAATTATGTATAATTAATATAACTAATGTTTTATAAGATATATAAATAATATAATAAATTAAGTCGCAGAATTGCGATATCGGAGGATGTTATATGGCAAAGGTAACGAGACAGGAAGCGAGAGATATGCTTTTCGGTCTGCTTTTTGAGACCGAGTTTCACGAGGGAGAGAACCCCACGGCGGTTTACGAGCTTGCTTGCGCGGACAGAGAGATCCCCTCGGATAAATATATCCGCGAGACCTTTTTCGGAGTGATCTCAAAAAGTGAGATACTTGACGCGGTGATCGGCGTATACTCCAAGGGCTGGAGAGCTGACCGTCTTTCAAGAGTGTCGAGAACGGTTATACGTATTGCGGCGTATGAGATGCTTTTCATCGATGATATTCCCATGAACGTGTCGATCAGCCAGGCGGTTGAGTTGACCGTGAAATACGGAGAAGACAGAGCGAAGCAGTTCGTAAACGGAGTGCTTTCGGGTATGTTCAAGGATATTCAGGCAAAGGGAGTTCAGGCAGTGATCGACGAAGCGGTCGCGGCTATCGAGGCAAAAGCCACCGCGGCAGAGAAGGTAAGCGAGGCAGAAGCAGAGGACGCTGACGCAGCTGATCTTGACGCAGAGAGTGAAAATGCTTGATAAAAGACTTATTCTCGGAATAGATACCAGCAACTACACAACGTCAGTGGCGCTTTGCACCCTTGACGGAAACATAGTTTTGAATTTAAAAAAGTTGCTGCCCGTTGCCGAGGGAGAGCGGGGGCTTCGTCAGAGTGACGCGCTCTTTGCTCATACTAAAAATCTTCCCGAGATAATGGAAAAGCTGTCCGCGTTTTTAGATGCGGAATACTCGGAAAGAGAAATTGTGGCGGTGGGATATTCCAAAACACCGAGAGACGTCGAGGGTTCGTATATGCCTTGCTTTTTGTCGGGCGTGTCGGTGGCTTCGTCACTGTCGGCAACGCTTCCTTGCCCGTCCTACGCGTTTTCGCATCAGAGCGGACATATAATGGCGGCGCTTTATTCGGCAGGGAAGCTTGACCTGCTTGACAGACAAGAGTCGTTTGCGGCGTTCCACGTGTCGGGAGGCACTACCGAGATACTTCTGGTGACTCCGACGGACGGTGGCTTTTCGGTAGAGCTTATCGGCGGCACGGCGGACATAAACGCGGGTCAGTCGATAGACCGCACGGGTGTTATGATGGGTCTGCGCTTTCCTTGCGGCAAAGAGATGGAAAGCTTGATCGGTGACAGAGAGATCGATCCCGTAAAGACGAAAATATCGGTCAAGGGACTTGAATGTAATCTTTCGGGTCTTGAAAATCTGACGAAAAAGCTTTTTGAGGAGACGGGAGACCTCTCTCTCGTGTCGGCGTATTGCTTTGATTTTGTTGCCGATACTCTTTGCAAGCTGACCGAAAATCTCAGGGAGAGATACCCCAATCTTCCGATAATTTACGCAGGCGGAGTTATGAGCAACAAGCGCATCGGCACACGGCTTGCGAAATTTGAAAACACATATTTTTCTGCCCCCGAGTTTTCGTCCGACAATGCGGCGGGTGTGGCGATTTTGTGCCGTAAGAAATATTTGGGAAATAATAATTGATTATAGATCAGAGGAAATTATGCAAAAGGATACGGCTTTCAGCGTAACGCAGATAAATGAATATATCAAAATGACGCTGGAATCAAATCCGGTGCTTCGTGATGTGTGGTTGCGTGGAGAAATTTCCAATTTTAAGAGCAACTATTCGTCGGGTCACATGTATTTTTCCCTGAAGGACGAAGGCTCGTCGATAAGAGCCGTTATGTTCCGCGGATATTCGTCGAGACTTAAATTCCGCCCCGAAAGCGGCATGAGAGTAATTGTTCACGGAAAGATCTCCACGTACACGGTAAGCGGAGACTATCAGATAATCATTGACGATATGCAGCCCGACGGCGCGGGAGCTTTGGCGATCGCCTTTGAGCAGTTGAAGGCAAGGCTTTCGTCAGAGGGACTTTTTGATCAGGCAAGAAAAAAGCCGATACCGCCCTTTGCGCGAAGCGTTGGAGTTATTACGTCGGCGTCCGGCGCGGCGCTTCATGATGTTATAAACGTGTCGGGCAGGCGTTGTCCCGGGGCAAGAATAGTGATATATCCCGCTTATGTTCAGGGCGAGCTTGCGCCGAGAAGCCTTGCGGGAGGAATTAAATTTTTTAATGAGAAGCATCCCGTGGACGTTATAATTATCGGTCGCGGCGGCGGCTCTGCCGAGGATCTTTGGTGCTTTAACGACGAAAATCTTGCGAGAGTGATCGCGGCATCGGATATTCCCGTCATTTCGGCGGTGGGTCATGAGACCGACTTTACTATTTGTGATTTTGTGTCGGATCTGCGAGCGCCGACGCCAAGCGCGGCGGCTGAGATCGCCTTTCCCGACACGAGGGAGACAAGAGCAAGGATCGCGCATCTTCGTCACAAGGCAGACGTGTCGGTGTCGCGCAAGCTTTATTTCCTTGAGAGCCGTCTTGACGGCTTGAAAAAAAGCGCCGAGCTTCACTCTCCCATAAGAGTGCTTGAAGAAAAGAACGCAAGACTTATACGAATGAGAGAAAGGCTTGACGTTCTTGGCAAGGGAGCGGCAGACAGAGCCGATAACCGTTTCCGTATGCTTTGCGTCCGTCTTGAGGGAGTAAATCCTTTAGCGGTGCTTTCTCACGGCTACGCGATGGTCGAGGGCGAGGACGGCAGAATAATTTCAGCCGTTGGCGACGCGAAGATCGGAGAGACGGTTGAGATAGGGCTTTCGGACGGAAGTCTGCGAGCCGAGATAACCGAAATAAAAGAAAACAGACGAGAGGGGTAAATGATAATGGCAGAAAAGAAAAAACTCAGTCTTGAGGAGGCTATGGCGCGTCTTGAAGCGGTGGTAGCCGAGCTTGAAAACGAAAAGCTGCCTCTTGATAAGTCGCTGAAGCTCTATGAGGAGGGCGTGAAGCTTGCCTCACAGTGCGCGAGCGAGCTTGATGTGGCAAAGAGAAAGATACAGATACTCCAGCAGGGAAATAACGGCGAGATTGAGGTCGTGGACGTTCCCGACGGAACCTTCTCGGATAACGGTTGACGGGGGGATGAACATGGAATATAATAAGGAGCTTGCGATAAACGCAATAAAAAACACGGTCTCGTTAGTCGAACCCGAGCTTGAAAGAATATATCCCGAAGACGGAAAGGGTACTGCGACAGAGCTTTACGAGGCTATAAGATACAGCCTTTTGTCGGGCGGAAAGAGGATCAGAGCAACGCTTGTGCTTGAGACCTGCAAGATGCTCGGCGGCAAGGTTAAGTCAGCTTTGCCCTTTGCCTGCGCGGTGGAGATGATACATACCTACTCTCTGATTCACGACGATCTTCCTTGCATGGACGACGACGATATGAGGCGTGGAAAGCCCACCTGTCACAAGGTATACGGCGAGGCGGTCGCCACTCTTGCTGGAGACGGTCTGCTTACCGATGCATTTTCGGTCTGCGCCATGAACCCTTATGTCAGCGGAGATTGCGCGGCGACGGCGGTAGCGCTTCTTTCGGGCGCGGCGGGCAGCTTCGGAATGGTTAAGGGGCAGATGTCCGACCTTTACGGAGAGTCTCACGAGCTTAATGAAGAAGAATTGGTGGAGCTTCACATGGGCAAGACGGGAGCTATGATCTGCGTATCTGTCCAGCTCGGTTGTCTTGCGGCAGGATACGCTCCTAATAGCGAGGTCACCGAAAAGCTGACGGTGTTCGCAAGAAATATCGGTCTTGTGTTCCAGATAGTTGACGACGTTCTTGACGTTACGTCTACAAGCGACGTGCTTGGAAAGAACATCGGCGCCGACAAGGAGAAAAACAAGACTACCTTTATGAAATTCTTCTCGGTGGATGAAGCAAAGAAATATGCGGAGGACTTGACCCGAGAGGCAATATCGTTCCTAAGCGAGATAGACGGAAGTGAGACGCTGGTGTCGTTAGCTCTCTATCTTTGTGAAAGAAACAAATAACCGACCTGAAAAATAAAAATTTAAGGATGTAAAATATGGAAAACTATTTTATCATAATTTGCGCGGCCTCTGCTTGGTTTATTGCGCAGTTTTTAAAGGTTTTTACCGGTATATTCAAGCTCAAAAAGTTTTCGGTTCTTGAAATGCTTTTCGGAACGGGAGGTATGCCGTCCTCTCACTCGGCGTCTGTCTGCGCCCTTGCGTCGGCTTGCGCCATCAAGGAGGGCTTTGATTCTCCCGCGTTTGCGATCAGCTTGGTGCTTGCTTTGATAGTTATGAGAGACGCTATGGGAATGAGACGTCAGATCGGAGAGCATGCCAAGGCTTTGAACAGAATTTTTAAAAATCTTTCTGATTCTATAAACGATCCCGACCTTGCCGAAAAGGCGTTTGAGGAGCTTGCGGGACACACCCCCGTTCAGGTTGCGGCGGGCATGCTGCTTGGTATCGTCGTTCCTATTGGAATGATGTTTATTCCGATATTCGGAATTTCTCCCTTATGAGAATAGACATATACCTTGTTGAAAAAGGCTTTTGCGAAAGCAGAAACCGCGCAGCGAGGCTTATTGGCGACGGTAAGGTGATATTTGACGGCAAGACCGTATCCAAGGCATCGCTTGAGGTAAATGAGGGCGAGCATAGAGTTGAGATCACCGAGACCGAAAGGTTTGTAGGTCGCGGAGGCTTGAAGCTTGACGGCGCGCTTGAGTATTTCGGCATAGACGTTGCGGGCAAGCGTTGTATAGATGTAGGCGCGTCCACGGGCGGCTTTACCGACTGCTTGCTTCAGCGCGGCGCGGCTCACGTTTGCGCGGTGGATTCTGGCAGGGGTCAGCTTCACAAAAAATTACTTGAAGATATAAGGGTGACGAGTATTGAGGGATTTAACGCAAAAGACCTGTCCTGCGATCAATTCGGTTTCTTTGACATAGCCGTAATGGACGTCTCCTTTATCTCTCAAACTCTGCTTCATTCGCCCGTTTCGTCGGTTCTTCGGGACGGAGGAATATTCGTAAGCCTTATCAAGCCTCAGTTTGAGGCGGGCAAGAGCGCTCTTGGCAAAAACGGAATAGTCAAAAAGCCCTGCGACAGGGAAATGGCGGTACGCCGCGTGCTTGAGTCTGCATATCTTTGCGGATTTGATGCGCTTGACGTTATCCGCTCTCCTATCAACGGAGGCGACGGCAACCGTGAATATCTTGCCGTGTTTATAAAAAAACGCTGCGATGGGATAAACGAAAAGATAGTTCTTTCGCGGCTTTGTAAGGATTAATCATGGAAAAAAGCATAAAAAAGGTACTTATAGTAACGAATTTCAATATATACGACAAAGCGCAGGCGGCGCTCGCGGTTGCGGAGAAGCTTTCGTCTCTCGGCTGCGAGGTCTGCACCCTTATTTACAATAAGGACAAGATAATCAGGCTCCGAAGCAGAGTATGGTTCAAGTTTTTAGCGATGGAGGAGGCTTACAGTCAGGTCGACGCAGTTATAGTTTTAGGCGGTGACGGCGCTATCTTGGAGTCCTCACGCAGATCTGCGCCCTACCATACCCCCGTTATGGGTCTCAATCTCGGCAGACTTGGATATATGGCAGAGCTTGAGCTTGGTGAGATCGACGAGCTTTCAAGGCTTGTGTCGGGTGAATACAAGCTTGAGACACGTTCTATGCTCAATATTGAGCTTCTTGGCGCAGAGGGCGAGGTGCGTAAGAACGAATACGCTCTTAACGACGCAGTGCTGTCCAACGGCTCTATCTCCCGTGTGGTCGATATCGAGCTTTACGAGGGCGGAGTGCATATCGCAAATTACCGATCCGACGGTATGATAATCTCGACCCCCACGGGTTCTACCGCATATTCTCTCAGCGCGGGCGGTGCGATCGTTGACCCCAGACTTGAATGTCTTTGCGTGACACCTATCTGCCCCCATTCGCTCTATGCGCGTCCTATGATCTTCCCTGATAGCGCGCACCTTGAGATCAAAAATATTTGTCAGAGAGAAAAGACTCTCTTTCTCACGGTTGACGGCAGAGTTAATTATGAGCTTTCCTTGGGTGAGGTCGTCAGAATTACACGATCTCCTCTTAAGACCTCGTTTATTCGTCTTAAGGACGGAAGCTTTTATGAGAGACTCAAGCAGAAAATGAACGATAAGTAAGGATTAGTAGGTAAATAAATATGAAAAAAGGAAGACAGGAAAAAATTCTTGAGCTTATAGAAAAGTATGAGATAGAGACTCAGGACGAGCTTATGGAGTTCCTCGGCGAGGAGGGCTATATGGTCACGCAGGCGACGGTCTCGCGTGATATCCGAGATCTTGATCTTGTGAAGATCGCAGTGCCGGGCGGAAGTTATAAGTATGTAGTGTCGGGTGTGTCCAAGAAGGTGGGAGCGAGACTTGGTCCTTTGTCCCACGCGGTGGCAGATACGGTTCATTCCATAATCTGCGCTCAGAACACGATAGTTTTAAAGACGGCGGCAGGAATGGCGCAGGCGGTGGCTATCGCTATCGACCGAATTCCCGACGCCGATATTCTCGGATGCGTTGCGGGTGACGATACCATCTTGGTTATAACTCCCAACAACGATTCCGCGCTCTCTGTCGCAAATAAGTTAAAAAAACAGTTGTCCATAGGTTGATTTGACCGTTAATTTTCTTGGAAAGGATGATCGATCATGCTGAAGAATCTGCATATTGAAAATATAGCGGTAGTAAAAAGCGCTTTCGTTGAGTTTGATTCGGGCTTTACCGTGCTGACGGGTGAGACGGGCGCGGGAAAATCGGTGATCATCGACAGTATAAATATGCTCAGTGGCGGTAAGGTCTCGCGGGACGTAATCCGCGCGGGCGAAAGTTACGCTCTTTCCGAGGCGGTTTTTGACGGAATTGAGGGCGACGTTGCCCAAAAGCTTTCCGACCTTGGCATCGACGTTGACGACGGCGAGGTGGTGCTTTCCCACAAAATGACGGTGGACGGCAGGTCTTCGGTGCGGATCAACGGCAGAGCGGTGACCAAAACAACTCTCCGCGAGGCGGGCAGGCTGCTTATTTCGATCCACGGTCAGAACGACAGTAAGGTGCTGTTTGACAAGAACGCATATATCGACATGGTAGATGCCTTTGGCACTTGTAATGCCGAAAGAGAGACGTATTTCGCAATATATAAGGAGCTTGACGCTTACCGAAAGAAGCTCCGCGACGTTTCCTCGGACGAGGAGCAGAAGGCAAGAGAGAGGGATATGCTTGAATACCAGATCAAGGATATCGACTCCAAAAAGCTCCGCGACGGCGAGGAAGAGGAGCTTGAAGCCGACAAACTGAGGCTTTCAAGTCTTGAAAAGATAAATAAACACGTAAATTTTGCGCACAGAGCATTGTCGGGCGGCGAAAAGGGCGCGTCAGCGTCCTATCTGCTATCGCGTGCCTCCGAGTCGCTTGGTAAAATTGCCGACGTAATCCCCGAGGCGGCAGAGATCGCCGAAAAGCTCCTTGATATGAGCTACGAGGTGTCGGATATTTCCGAGCAGGTGGCATCCTTTGGCGACGACGGCGGCGAGGACATCGACGCAAGGCTTGACAAGATTGAAACGAGACTTGAAGCCATTTCGGGACTTAAAAGGCGTTACGGCAGGGATATAAAGGCTATTCTTGAGTTCCGCGACAGAGCGGTAGAAAGACTTGATGACATCGTGCTTTCCGACGAGCATGCCGCAGAGTACGAAAAGAAGATCCGTCAGCTTGAAAAGGACGCGAGCGTTGCCGCGAAAGTCTTGACCGACAAGAGAAAATTTGCCGCAAAGCAGGCGTCGGCAAAAATTATGGAGACTTTGACCTATCTCGATATGCCCAAGGTCAAGTTCGAGATAGTTCTTATAAAAACAGAGGATTTTACCCCCTCGGGATGCGATAGGATAGAGTTTACGGTCGCTACCAACCCCGGCGAGCCTATGATGCCGATGAGCGACATAGCCTCGGGCGGTGAAATGGCGAGAATTATGCTCTCGCTCAAGAGTGTTCTCAACGAAAAGGACGGCGTTGACTCGGCAATATACGACGAGATCGACACGGGTATCTCGGGCAAGACCTCGCGCAAGATCGGTCTCAAGCTCCGCGAGATCGCGAGGACTTCTCAAGTTATATGCGTCACCCATTCGGCGCAGATAGCAACGCTTGCCGACAATCATTTCCTTATTTCTAAAAAGGAAATGGACGGCAGAGCGCACACCTCTGTCAGGTTGCTTGATAGCGATGAGCGGGTAGAAGAAGCCGCAAGGATCCTCGGTGGCATCAACATAACCGAGGCTCAAAGACAGGCGGCGAGAGATATGATAGAAAATATCAGAGAATAATTTCGAAAAGTACAAGAAAATCTGATTTCTATATTGAAATTTTGTTTTTGATGTGATAAAATATATAAGTTGTTTAAAAATAGAAAGGTTAAAGTAAAATGCTGAAGATCAAATTACAAATAGCCGAAAAGATACTTGAAGGAGTTAAAGGTATCAATCCCGACGCGCCTCTTACTGCCGACGAGATCGCGGATATGCTTGAATATCCCCCCGACGCTACCATGGGCGACCTTGCGTTCCCTTGCTTCAAGCTCTCCAAGACTCTGCGCCGCGCTCCCGTGCAGATAGCTGCGACTATCGCGGAGAACCTTAAATCCGATTGCATAGGCTCTGCGGAGGCTGTAAACGGCTATCTTAACATAAAGCTTGATAACGCTTATCTTGCGGCAAATATCCTGCCCGAGATACTTGAAAAGAAAGAAAATTACGGCGCACCCGATCTCGGCAAGGGAAAGACAGTCGTTCTCGACTATTCCTCGCCTAACGTGGCAAAGCCTTTCCATATAGGACACCTCGGCACGACGGTTATCGGTCACGCGCTGAAAAAGCTCCACGAATTTGCGGGATATGAGTGCGTTGGCATCAACTATCTCGGCGACTGGGGTACTCAGTTTGGTAAGCTTATCGTTGCCTACAAGCTTTGGGGCGACAAGGAACAGATCGAGAAAGGCGGAATCGATAAGCTGGTAGAGCTTTACGTTCGCATCAACAACACGATCAAGGGTGATGAGGAGAACGGTATTCCCGCGCGTAATGATCTTGCGGATCAGGCAAGAGCAGAGTTCCGCAAAATGGAGATCGGCGACGATGAAAATATCGCGCTTTGGAAGTGGTTTGTTGAAATAAGCCTTAACGAGTACGAAAAGACATATAAGCAGCTCGGCATCGAGTTCGACAGCTATAAGGGCGAGAGCTTTTATACCGACAAGATGCCCGCGCAGGTCGAAAAATTGCGCGAGATGGGTCTTATGAAGATAGACGACGGAGCAAGCATCGTTGACCTTGAGGAATACGGCATGCCCCCTTGTCTTATTCTAAAGCGTGACGGCTCAACCCTGTATCCCACCCGTGACATTGCGGCGGCTGTTTACAGAAAGAACGAATACAATTTCGATAAGGCGATCTACGTTACCAGCAACCAGCAGATACTCCACTTTAAGCAGTGGTTCAAGGTGGTCGAGCTTATGGGCTACGATTGGCACGATCAGCTCGTTCACATACCCTACGGCACGGTTTCGCTCAACGGCGCAAAGCTCGCGACGAGAACCGGAAACGTGGTTCTCTTGAAAGACCTCTTTGCTCTCGCTATCGAAAAGGTAAAGGGAATTATGGCAGAGAAGAACCCCGACCTTGAAGGCAAGGATGAGGTTGCCGAGGCGGTCGGTGTAGGAGCTGTGGTGTTCTACTATCTGACCAACAACC